>DAOMZC010000458.1:0-5660 GCA_035437965.1 Pseudomonadota bacterium | reverse complement strand
GAAGCCGACGATGCGCGCCGGCACGCCCAGGCGCTCCATCGCCGAGATTGCCTTGGGTAGCGCCGACTCCGAAGAGGTGGTCGAGAACGCCAGGAGCAGCGGCTCCTTGAGCTCGCGCATGACGCGGCCGATCCGCATCCCGGTGAGCGCCTTCACGCCTAAGAGCAAGAGCGCCACAAAGATGACCAGCGCCACATAAAGCGCCGCGACGAGCTTGAACAGCTGCAGCATCACCCCCAGCCCCTGGCTGCCGATCGCCGCCGCCATTGCCGCGAACACGCCGATCGGGGCCAGCGACATCACGTACTCGGTGACCTTGAACATCGCCTCGGCGACGCCCTGCAGCACGTGGACGACCGGCCGCCCGCGCTCACCGATGGCGCTCAGCGCCATGGCGAACAGCACCGAGAAGCACACGATCTGCAGGATTGAGTTCGACGCCATGGCGGCGACGATGCTCTCGGGGACGAGCTGCTCGTAGAACGGCTTGGGCGGCGGCGGCGGCTCGAAGTGCAGGCCGACCCGCTCGACCGCCCCCAGGCCCGGCCGCAGCAGGTTGGCGGCGCCCAGGCCCACCACCAGCGCCACCGCCGTCGCCACCCAGAACCAGGTCAGCGACTTCAAGAGCAGCCGGCCGATGTGCCGCTGCCCGGCGCCGGCGAGGCCGACCACCAGCGTCGAGAAGATGATCGGCGCCACCAGCAGCTTGATCAGCCGGATGAACAGCGCCGCCACCCACTGCAGCTTCACCGCGAAGCTCGGAAGCAGGTACCCGAGCAGCACGCCGAGCAGCAGCCCGAGGAGGATCCAGGTGGTAAGGCCGATGCGCTTCATCAGGGGCTCCGCCCGGTCGCCGCGACGGCCTGGGCCTCGCCGAGCCAGTCCCGCGGCCGCAGGAAGGCGGCGAGCTCGGCCTCGGGGCTGCCCGGCTCGGGCCGGAAGTCGTACTCCCAGCGGCACAGCGGCGGCAGCGACATCAGGATCGACTCGACGCGCCCGTCGGTCTTGAGGCCAAACGTGGTGCCGCGGTCGTACAGCAGGTTGAACTCGACGTAGCGACCGCGCCGGTAGAGCTGGAACTGGCGCTCGCGCTCGCCGTAGGTCTTGTCTTTCTGCCGCTGCACGATCGGCAGGTAGGCGGGCAGGAACGCCGCGCCGGCGCTGCGCCAGAACTTGTAGGTGCGCGCCAGATCGTCGCTGAGGTAGTCGAAGAACAGGCCCCCGACGCCGCGCGTCTCGCCGCGGTGGCGGAGGTAGAAGTACTCGTCGCACCAGGCCTTGAAGCGCGGGTAGTAGCTCGGGTCGTGGGCGGCGCAGGCGGCGTGCAGCACGCGGTGAAAGTGCACCGCGTCGTCGAGGCACGGGTAGTAGGGGGTGAGGTCGGCGCCGCCGCCGAACCAGCCGGCGCTGCCGCGGCGGAGGAAGCGAAAGTTGGCGTGGGTGGTCGGGATGTAGGGGTTGCGCGGGTGCAGGACCAGCGACACCCCGGTGGCGTAGAACCCGAGGCCGTCGCCGGGCATGGTGGCGGCGAACTCGGGCGAGAACTCCCCGAAGACCTCCGAGGTGTTCACCCCGGCCTTCTCGAAGATCGCCCCGTCCTGCAGCACCGCCGTCAGGCCGCCGCCGCCGCTCGGGCGCTCCCAGCGATCGAAGCGGAAGGTGGCGCGGCCGTCGAGGGCCTCCAGGGCGCTGCAGATCTCGCGCTGCAGGGCGGTCACATCCGCCGCGGCGGCGCGGCTCAGCGCGGCGAGGTCCACCTGCTCGGCAACGGTCCCATCCTG
Organism: Pseudomonadota bacterium; assembly: GCA_035437965.1. Taxonomy (GTDB): domain Bacteria; phylum Myxococcota_A; class Polyangia; order Palsa-1104; family JAEUJZ01; genus CALFML01. The sequence continues at coordinate 3,879 of DAOMZC010000458.1, read as the reverse complement.
TGGCTTTTCGGGCGATTGCGTGGGCGAGCTAGACATTTCCGTATCCTACCATGCTCAATGTCGCGGTCGCGGGGCGCTACTGGAGCTGCAGCGCGTACTGTTGCCAGTCGGTGCCGCCGCGCTCGTCCTGCACCACCAGCCACAGGCTGACTGTAGAGGTCTCGGGCGGGGCGGGGTACTTTTCGCCGTTTCGCCACTGCGTCTGCGGCTGGGCGGTACCGGTGCGCAGCTGGCTGAAGTCGCCGTCGCTGGCAAACCAGCTGTAGCGCAGCATCTCGGTGATGCCGGTGCGCCCGCTGTCGTCGAGCGCGTCGTAGGTCTCCTCCGACGCGAGGAGCGCGTACCCGTTGAGGAAGGTCCCCTGGCTGCGCGGCACCGCGTAGGGAGTGCACACGGCGCCACCGCCCGTGCACGGGCTTAGCGGCTGCAGCGTCGCGTCCGCCTCGGAGCTGCCGAGGACCACGGCGAGCACCGGATTGTGGTTCGGCGGCGGCAGCGGAATGCCGAGGAGCGGCGCCGCGATGATCACCCGCAGGTAGTTGTAGCCGACCTCGCTGTCGCGGTTGTCGGCCGGGCTGCCGCCGACCGCGCTCACCCGCAGAAGGATCGGCAGCAGGATCGACAGCGGCCGGGTCGGCACCATCGAGCCGGTGCCTCCTGTGCCCCCCCCCTGCCCGCCGCCGGCGAGCGCCGTCTGCAGGAACGCCAGCAGGGTGCCCTTGAGCAGGTCGGTGGACACGGTCAGGGCGCCGCTGCCGTCGGTGCTCTGGGTGCCCGCCGGATTCAGGTAGACCAGCGAGCGGTTGGTCTTCGGATCCTCATCCTCCGGTCCGAACTTCCGGCACTCGGGATCGAGGGTGCCCGGGCTGTACAGGGACCGGATGCCGACGCACAGGAACCAGTCGTACTGCAGCGGCCGCCGGGCGGCGAATCGGCGCCCCGGACCGGTCGGCGCCCCCACCAGGGTGGTCAGCTCGACACTGCTCGTCGTAAACGCCAGGTCGAGGCCGCCGGCCCCGGGCACGAGCTGCGCCTGCAGCTCGGCGGCAGTGGGACCGGCCGCCGGATCGCCGCTGCTCACCCGGATGCCGAGGATGCGCAGCTCGCGCACCAGCGAGTCGGGATCGATGCCGGTGTCGCAGCCGCCCGCGGTCAGCGCTCCCAGCGTCAGGATAAGGCCCAGCCAAGCTGCCAGATTACGCTGTCTAAGTAGAAAGGGGGCTCTGCCCGCCCCCCTCCACCCGGCCGAGCCGGGCGGAGCCTCCCCCCACCGCGCGCTTCCCGCGCGGCTTTCGTTCTTCGGGGTCAACGCAGTCGGTGAAAATCTCATCAGAAATCCGCTCGCAGTCCGATGTTGGGGAAAAACGGGATACCGGTGATCCCGGCCGACTGATAAAGCTGCCGCCCGCCGTACACCGTGGCCTCGCTGTTGCTGTAGTTGTAAAGGTTCTGGATGTCCAGGTAGAGGCCGAGCTTCCAGCGGTTGAACACCCAGGTCTTGTCGATGCGCAGGTCCAGCTGCTGGAACGCCGGCAGGCGGATCGAGTTTATGCCGCCGCTTATCTGCAGCCAGTCCTGCGAGGTGGTGTCGCGCAGCCCACCGACGACCGGCGTGGTCGGGTTGCCGGTGACGTAGCGGAAGCGGAGGCCGACCTCCAGATTCCACCACGGCAGCTTGTAGCTGGCGATGATCGTCAGGATGTGGGTCTGATCGTAGCGGAACAGCCGCCACGGGTCCTCGGGCGAGTCCTTGCGCTCGCTGCGCGACACCGTGTAGGCGATCCAGCCGAACAGGCCCTTCCACAGCTTCTGGCGGATCAGGAAATCGCCGCCGATGACCCGGCCCAGGCCCCCGTTGTTGAAGCGCGTCGTCGGGTCGGCCACGACCAGCGAGCGCAGGTCCTTGTAGAAGAACTGGCCCTGCACGTTCAGCGTCGCGGTGATGTCGGACTCGACGCCGGCGACGTAGGTGGTGCCGCGCTCGGCGAACAAGAGCGGGTTGCCGAACGACTGCGCCAGCTCTTGCGGCTGCGGCAGCTGGCTGAAAAGTCCGATGCCGAACTTGAGCAGCAGGTACTTGGGGACGACCTGGCCGAACACCAAGAGCCGCGGCTCGGGGCTGAGCAGGGTCCGCTCGTAGGTCCCCTGGTAGGAGCGGATGTAGCTCGCGTCGAAGCGGAACTGCGGCGAGACCACCAGCCGCTTGTCGAAGAACTCGAAGCGGGTGATGAGGTACGGGGCGGTGCGCAGGATGTCGAGCGCCGACTGATCGCGCACCGAGCTCAGCACCGACAAGGGCGCGCCGCTGCCGCCGCCGCCGCCGCCGCCCCCCGAGCCGTTGCCGCCGAGCTGCGGGGCGAGCACGTCAAAGCCGGTGTGGCTGCCCTCGAAGTCGACGCCGCCGGCGAAGTTGAACCAGCTGGTGACGCGGTGGCGCAGCTCGCTGCGGAGGTTGTAGACGAAGGCCAGGATGTCGAGGCTGACCGACAGGCCACCGACGCCCACCGCCGCGTCGCCCGTGCCGAGCCGCACCGTGTCGAGGCCCACCGACGGCATGACCGTCAGCACGGTGTCGCCGCTGAAGCGGTGGGTCCAGCGCAGCCGGGCGCGGCTGTAGTAGTTCTTGGTGTTCAGATCGACGTTGGTGGCGGGATCGGGGTTCTCGATCCGGGCGGTCAGGCTGTCCGACGAGCCGAAGATGAACAGATCGAGGTCGTCCTTCGTGGTCGGGCGGTAGCGCAGCGCCACCTGATAGTCCCAGTAGAAAGGCGAGACCTGGATGTTGCTGCGGTTGAACAGCGGCAAAAAGGCCGAGATCCAGCTGACCCGCGCCCCAACGGCAAAGTGCAGCTTCTTGGTGAGCGGCCCCTCCAGCGTCAGCGAGCCGTCGATAAGATCCAGCGTGATCGAGCCGTGGATGCGATCGTCCTTGGGCGAGCGGGTGGCGACGTCGACGATGCCGCCGAGGCCGCGCCCGAAGTCGGCGCCGTACGCCCCGGGCTTGAAGGTGATCTGCGAGACGAACTCGGAGTTGATCGTCGCCCGCAGGCCGCCGAAGTGATAAAGGACCGGGATGAGGACTCCGTCGGCGTAGACCCGGGTGTCGTTGGGCGAGGAGCCCCACACGACCAGCAGGCCGCTGATGAACGGCGCGCGGGCGACGCCGGGCAGGTTCTGCACCGCCTTGATCGCGTCGTTGTTGGCGCCCGGGATGCGCTTGAGCTCGCTCACCGACAGGACGGTCTCGGTGACTTCCTTGCGCACCGCCTCGGCGCGCACCACGACCTCGAAGGGGTTGCCGCGCTTGGGGGCGAAGTAGGTGATCGAGGTGCGCCGGCCGGCGGTGAGCGTCTCGACGCTCTGGGTCTTCTGGATGAGCGGCCCGCGCAGGGTGACCTGGTAGGTGCCCGGGGGCAGCTCGTCGTAGCGGAAGCGGCCCTGGGGGTCGGTGGTCTGCTCGATGGGCTCGCCGGTCGGCTCGCCGGTGGGGCCGCGCACCTTGGTCTTCTTGTCGGCGGGCGGCGGCAGGACCCGCCACGGGGTCACGGTGACGCGGATGCCGGCCAGCGGATCGCGGTTGCCCTTTTCCAGGACCACTCCGTCGAAAGGCACTGTCCCTGCGGGCCGCGCGGCGGCTCCCGTCGGGGCCGGCCCATCTGCTTTCTTGGCTTCGGCGCCACCCTCCGGGCCAGTCGCGGCAGGGGCGCCGGGCGGCGCGTCGCCAGCGGGCGCTTTCTCACTCCCGGCAGTCGCCGGCCCCGGTCCCCCGGCCCCCGCCGCCGGCACTCCCGCCGCCTCCCGCCCCGCCTGCTTGTCCCCCCCCGCCGTCCCAGCCGCCTTGTCCCCCCCCGCCGCCCCCCCCGCGGGCTTGTCCCCCCC
>DAOMZC010000457.1:0-5665 GCA_035437965.1 Pseudomonadota bacterium | reverse complement strand
GACGCCGCCCTCTACGAGCTGGCCCGCCGCGAGCAAGCCGACGGCCAGCCGGCCCAGGCCCGCCGCTACCTCGACCGGCTGCTTGATCACGAGGGCGCGCCCGAGCTGCGCGAGCCGGCCCGCTACCTGCGCTGCCGCCTGGACCTCGACGCCCACCGGGACGCCGACGCGCTCACCTGCCTCGGCGCCTTCCGCCGCGACTTCCCGGCCTCGCCGCACGACGCCGAGGTGCTGGCGCTGCTCATCGGTTTGTACCAGGTGCACAACGACTGCCAGCGCGCGCTCCCGCTATTAGATGAGTACACCCGGCGCTATCCCAGCGGGCCGCTCGATGCCCGGGCAAGGCGGACGCGATGCGAGCGCTAGCCGCGATCCTCGGCGGGCTGGGTCTGGGCGTGGTCGCCTGCACGCAGCAGATCGAGCTGTTTCCCGATCAGGCGCCGCCGGACTCCGCCTACGCCGACGCGGCCGCGGCAGAGGGCGGTCCAGGCTGCGTCGCGGCGCTCGACCCGGCGGGGACCCTCATCCAGTGCGCGTGCCGACTCCCGTGCGCGACCGACTCGGACTGTCCGAAGCAGGCCGATGCCAGCGGTGCCCGCTGCGACGCGGCGACCGGGCTGTGCGCGGCGCCCGGCGGCCCTTGCAAGACCCGCGCGGACTGCCGCGCCACCACCGATCCCAGTCGAGGCGGTTGGTTGTGCATCAGCTCTAAATAGACCTGAATACTGATTCAAAAGATGATAGATGATCAAAGTCCTGGCCGATGGTCCTGGCCCAGGGCCGGGATTGTGTTGTATAAGCGCTCCGGTTTTCTGGGGAGCCAATCATGCGCCGATGTGCCGGGTACCTGTGGATCTTCGCTCTCGCCCTGCCTGCGCTCATCGCCTGCCGTCGCCCGAGTACGCCTGCGGTCCGCCCGCTCGTGATCGCGGCGATTCCCGATCAAGATCCAGAGCGCCTGCAGCGCCTTTATGGGAGCGTTGCCACCTACCTGTCGCGCGAGCTCGGCGTCCCGGTCGTCTACAGGCCGGTGACCGATTACACGGCATCGGTCACCGCGTTCAAGGTGGGGGACCTGGACCTCGTGTGGTACGGCGGGCTGACGGGGGTGCAGGCGCGCCTGCAGGTACCGGGCGCCCACGCCATCGCGCAGCGCGACATCGATGGGGAGTTCCACAGCGTGTTTATTGCTCACAAGGGGAGCGGCATCCAGGGACTGGCGGGCCTCAAGGGGCGCTCGTTCACGTTCGGCAGTGAGTCTTCCACTTCGGGGCGGCTGATGCCGCAGTATTTTCTCGGCCAGAACGGAGTCCGCCTGCAGGACTTCACGGGGGAGCCCGGCTTCTCCGGCTCGCATGACAAGACGATCAGTCTGGTCACTGCAGGGACCTACGAGGCGGGGGTTCTCAACGAGCAGGTGTGGAAGTCGCGCCTGGCCAAGGGAACCGTGGATCTTGCGAAGGTCGAGGTGATCTGGACTAGTCCGGCGTTCCACGATTACCACTGGGTAGTGCATCCCGCAGTGACCGAGCGCTACGGCCCGGACTTCGCCCGGCGCCTGACGACGGCGCTGACCCGGCTCGAGCCGGCGCGGCCGGCGGACAAAGAGATTCTGGAGCTTTTCGGCGCCCGGCGCTTTGTGCCGACCGAAGATGGGAATTACGCCCAGATCGAGGCGATCGGCCGCGAGCTGGGAATGATCGTGACCCCGGGAGCCCGGTGAGCGGCTGATGGGGTGGGGCTGATGTCAGAGGAGCCGAGCTTCGTCCTGCGCGGGGTCCGCAAGTCCTTTGGTAGCTTCACGGCGCTCGCCGATGTGGACCTGCGGATTGCGGCGGGCGAGCAGGTCGCGCTGATCGGACCGAGCGGGGCGGGCAAGAGTACGCTGATCGGGCTGCTCAACGGGACTCTGCAGCCGAGCGCGGGACAGGTGCGGGTGCTCGGGCAGGATCTCGCGCAGCTCGCGCCCGGGCCGCGGCGCCGCTTGCAGAGCCAGCTCGGGACCATCTATCAGCAGTTCCACCTGGTCGCGAACCTGCGGGTGATCCACAACGTGAACGCGGGGCACCTGGGGCGGTGGTCGACGCTGCGAGCGCTGGTGTCGCTGCTCTGGCCGCTGGAGGTCGGGACGGCGGCGGCGGCGCTTTTGCGGGTGGGGATCGCCGACAAGCTGTATCAGCGCACGGGGCTCCTATCGGGCGGCGAGCAGCAGCGGGTGGCGCTGGCGCGGGTGCTGGTGCAGGACCCGCGGGCGATCCTCGCCGACGAGCCGATCGCGAGCCTGGACCCGGAGCGCGGGCGCGAGCTCATGGACCTTCTGCGCGAGCTCGGTGCGCAGAGCGGCAAGACGCTGGTGGCGAGCCTGCACTCGGTAGAGTATGCGCGCAGTCACTTCGGCCGGATCGTGGGGCTGCGCGGCGGGCGCGTCTGCTTCGATGGACCCCCGGCGGCGCTCACGCCGGCGCTGGTGGAGGACATCTATCGGATTGAGCGGCCGGAGCCGGACGGTTCCAAGGCCGCGCAGCATACTCCTGAAAGGGAACCAGGCCGGGTCGGCGCCGCCGCGGGATCGGCGCAAGGATCGGCACTCCCCGAGGTTGTAGAGGTTGTAGATCGGTGACCTCTCGCCAGGCGCTCGCCAAGGAGGCCCGCAGCGCGCGAGCCCGGCTCGGGCGGCCGGCCGTTCCCGCGCTGGTCCTGCAAGCCGCTGTAGTGGGCGCGGTACTCCTGGCCGCGCTCGCGGTGGCGGGAGTGCTCGGGCGCGGACCCATTCTCAACCGGAGTGGCTGGCCGCTGGTCTGGCAGTTCCTGCGCGCGGCGGCGCACCCGGAGCTCGGGCGCTCGACGGTGGCGCTGGCGGTTGAGTCCACGTTCATCACCCTGGCGTTTGCGCTGGGCGGGACGAGCCTGGCGCTTTTGCTCGGGCTTGTAGGCGGGGTGCTGTCGTCGGAGGTGCTGTGGCGTCCGCACGCTGCCGAGGGGGGCCGGCGGCAGCGACTCCGCCACCTGGGCTGGACCGCGGTGCGCGCGCTGCTGGCGGTGCCGCGCGCGATTCACGAGATGATCTGGGGTCTGTTCCTGGTCAATGTACTGGGCCTCGATCCGCTGGTGGCGGTGCTGGCGATTGCCCTGCCGTTCGGCGCCATCACGAGCAAGGTCTTCGGTGAGATCTTCGACGAGACGCCGCGCGCCGCCTGCGAGGCGCTGCGCGCGGCCGGGGCCTCGGAGCTGGCGGCGCTGATCTACGGTATCTTGCCGCAGGCGCTGCCGGATCTTTTGTCCTACGCCTTCTACCGTTTCGAGTGCGCGATCCGCGCGGCGGCTCTGCTGGGACTCATCGGCGCCGGCGGACTTGGGTATCAGATCTTGCTGAGTCTGCAGTCTCTCCAGTACGCGCAGATCTGGACGTTCCTCTACGCGCTCCTCCTGCTCGGGGGCCTGGCCGATAGCTGGAGCTCGTTCCTGCGCCGCCGCCTGCAGCGGACCGGCGGCAGCGACCCGTCCTGGGGCAGTCTCGTGGCGCGCCGCCGCAGCGCGCTCGGGATGGAGCCGGCGGCCCGCTGGTCACTCCTTTGTGCGGCGCTGCTCATTCCGCTGTCGTTCTGGTTCATCGGCGGCGATGCGGAGCGGCTGCTGTCGGGCAAGACGCTGCGGCTTTTGGGCGGCGTGCTGCGCGAGTCCTGGCCGCCGCGACTCGACGCCGCGCTCCTCGGACGTCTGGGCCGCCTGGCGATCGACACGCTGGCCATGTCGATCCTGGCCATCACCCTGGCCGGCGTCGGCGGTCTTATCGCCTCCTTTCCGGCCGCCGCGAGTCTGGTGATTCCCGGCAACCTCTTTGACAGCGAAAGGTCCGGGCGCGGGCGCCTTGGCGGGCTGATCGCGCTCACCGCGGCCCGCGGCATACTCCTTTTGGGTCGGGCGCTGTCGGAGGCCATCTGGGCGCTGCTGGTCCTTTTCATCTTGTTCCCGGGGGTGCTCCCGGGCGCGGTCGCCCTGGGCTTGTACAACCTGGGAGTGCTCGGGCGACTCATGGCCGCGGTGCACGACAACCTCGATCCGCGCCCGCTGCGGTCGCTCGCTGCGCAGGGAGCGTCAAGGGGGCAGGTGTTCTTCTACGGGGTGCTCCCGCAGTCCCTGCCGCGCTGCCTGGCGTACGTGTTCTATCGCTGGGAGGTGTGCATCCGCGCCACGGTCGTGGTGGGCCTGGTCGGCGCGGGCGGGCTCGGTCGCGTCCTCAACGACCAGCTGAGCAGCTTTGATTATCGCGGCGTGGTCACGACGCTGGTCGTCCTGAGTCTGTTGACGCTGCTCGTCGATCTGGCGAGCGCCGCCGCGCGCCGCCGCCTACGCTGAGCGCTTCCGCGCGGCGCTTGCTGTCGCCCGGCAAGATGGGCTATGCCTTCCGCTCAACCCGGAGGTGTGAAGTGTCCGACAAGCTGAATGACATGCAGCGCTATCTGCTCGAAGAAGAGGTTGAAAACCTGAAGCAGCGTCGCATCGGGCGGCGTGAGTTCGCCCAGCGCGTCGGCCTCATGGTCGGAGCCAGCGCCACGGCGGGGCTCCTCCTGTCGATTGGCTGCAATGAGAATAATAATGAGGAGCCGGCAGCCGGCGGTGCGGATATGGCCGCGGCGCCGGATCTGGCCAGCGTAGCGGACCGGGTTGCCGAAGACGACCCGGCGATTCGCGCCGGCGCCGTCCAGATTGCCGACAACGGCTTCAAGCTGACCGGCTACCGCGCCACGCCCGCCGTCGTCCCCGCCGGGGCCGCGGCGCTGCTGGTCATTCACGAGAACCGCGCGCTGACGCCCTACATACAAGACGTGGTCCGGCGCTGGGGGAAGGCGGGCTACGTGGCGCTGTGCGTGGACATGCTGTCCCGGGTCGGCGGCTCCGCGGCGTTTCCCGATGAGTCAACGCGGCCCGCGGCGCTCGGACAGATCCCGCAAGATCAGTCGCTGGCCGACCTGGCGGCCGGGCTTGACTACCTGAAGGCCCAGGCCAACGTGAACGCCGCCCGCCTGGGCGTCACCGGCTTCTGCTTCGGCGGCGGCTACACCTGGCGGCTCGCCACCCTGCGCGCCGACGTAAAGGCCGCCGTGGCTTTTTACGGACCGAGTCCGCCGCTTGCGGATGTGCCCAAGATCAAGGCCGCGGTCCTGGGAATCTACGGCGCCCTGGACACCCGCATAACCGGCGCGGTCGGCGACCTGGAGACCGCGCTGAAGTCAGCCAGCATCACCTACGAGCTCAAGATCTACGATGGTGCCGACCACGCCTTCCACAACGACACCGGCACCCGCTACGAGGCCGCAGCAGCCCGCGACGCCTGGCAGCGCGCCTCCGCCTGGTTCGCCAAGTACGTCTGAAGTCCCAACACCTGTCTGTCTGTCTAGAGCCGAGCTCCCTTCCTTTCTCCAAGGACAGGGGTTATTCCCTGCAGGGGGTGACCGGCAAGAAAATTTTCCGTTTTCTGCGGATGCGTGGTACGTACCTCCCCAATCTGCGTAAGTCGCAGAACCAAACTGGGAGCTCATCTTATGTCTACCTCGAAAATGTTGACCAAAGTTGCGGGCATCGTGATCTTCGCCGCGCTCGCCGGATGTGCCGGCACTGGCGCCAACGTGGCTGGCACCGAGGGCGCGGCGGCGGCGGCAAGCGC
>DAOMZC010000456.1:0-5670 GCA_035437965.1 Pseudomonadota bacterium | reverse complement strand
CCGGCTTGGCGGCGCTCTGCTGCGTCCCCGGCTTCTTGTCGCCCCGCTTTTCTACGACCGGGGCCGGCGGCGGCTCGGTGACGCGGCGGCGCCAGTCCGAGTAGTTGCCCACGTGCACATCGATGCGCCCGGTCTGCGGGTCGAGGTGCAGGATCTTGGTCACCACCCGATCGAGGAAGAAGCGGTCGTGGCTGACCAGCAGCACCATGCCATCGAACGCGCACAGCGCCTCTTCCAGCGTCTCGCGCGCCGGGATGTCCAGGTGGTTGGTCGGCTCGTCCATGGCGAGCAGGTTGTAGGGCCGCAGCATGAGCTTGGCCAGGGTCAGCCGGTTGCGCTCGCCGCCCGACAGCCCCTTGACCTTTCTAAACCCGTCGTCGCCGGAGAAGCGGAAGCGGCCCAGGTAGCCGCGCGTCGTGTCCTCGTTCCAGTCGCCGCGCACGCTGCGGATCTCGTCGATGAGCGAGTTGTCTTCGCGCAGATCCTCAAGCTTCTGATCGAAATAACCGACCCGCACCTCGTGGCCCAGCGTGATGAGGCCGCGCCGCGGCTGCAGCCTGCCGATGAGCGCCTTGAGCAGCGTCGTCTTGCCGGCGCCGTTGGGCCCGATGATGCCGATCCGCTCGCCGCGATAGAGGGTCAGGTTGAGGTCGCGCACGAGCGTCGGGCCGTCGCCGTAGCCCATCTCGACGCCGTCGATGCGCAGCACCTCCTTGCCGCCGCGGTGCTCGGCCGAGGTGAAGCGCAGGCCGATGCGGCCGGCCTCCTCCCAGGTGTCGCGGTGGCGGTCGACGCGGTCGAGCTTGTCGAGCATCTTGCGCCGCGACTTGGCCTGCTTGGTCTTCTGGCCGGCGATGTTGCGGCGGATGAAGTCCTCGGTGCGGGCGATCTCGTCCTGCTGGCGGCTGTAGGTGGCCAGGAGCAGCTCGTGCCGCTCCTCGCGGGCGACCAGGTACTTTTCGTAGCTGCCGGGGTAGCGCACGAGCTCGCCGTCCTCGATGTCGACGATCTCATTGCACACCGCTTGCAGGAAGTAGCGGTCGTGGCTGATGACGATGAACGCGCGGGTGCTGTCCCACTCGCGCAGGCGCTGCTCCAGGTGCTCGACCGCCTCGACATCGAGGTGGTTGGTCGGCTCGTCGAGGATGAGCAGATCCGGGGCATCGAGCAGGACCTTGGCGAGCTCGACCCGCCCGCGCTCGCCGCCCGACAGCGTGCTCACCGGGCGCTCCAGATCGGCGTCGCCGAAGCCGACATCGTGGGCCAGGGCGCGCGCCCGCACCTCCAGCGTGTAGCCCTCGCGGTGCGAGTACTCGTGCTCCAGGTCGCCGTAGCGGCGCAGCAGCGCCTTGACATCGCTGCCGGGCGTCCCGTCGCCGCCCTCCCCTTCCGGCGCGTCGCCTCCGGCGGCGGCGATGCGCTGCTCAAGATCGGCCAGCTCGGCGCGCAGCTTGAGCAGATCGGCAAACGGCAGAAGCAGCGTCTCCCACAGCGTCCCCTGGCCGTGGAATTCCTGCGACTGGTGCATGTACTTTAGCCGCTTGCCGCGCGCCCGCACCACCTGCCCGCGATCCGGCGCGAGCTCGCCGGCCAGAAGGCGCAGCATGGTCGACTTGCCGGCGCCGTTCGGCCCGACGAGGCCGATGCGCTGCCCGGGGTTTACCTGAAATGAGACGCCCTCGAAGATCTCGGTGCCCGGGTACCCGAAGTAGACGTCGGCAAGCTGCGCCAGCATGGTGGGGCAATTTATATCAAAGGCCGCCCGCGCGCTGCAGCCAAACGCGGTGATTTCAGCTGATTACATTCCGGGCGAGTTTTTCATACACTGCGCGCCAATGAACCTACTAATTACCGGCGGTTGCGGCTTCATCGGTGCAAACCTCGTGCGCTATCAGCGCCAGCACCACCCCGAGGATCGGGTGGTCGTTCTCGACGCACTGACCTATGCCGGCAACCTGCACAACCTGGATGACTTTCAAGCCGATGCCGGGGTGAAGTTCGTGCCCGGGGACATCCTCGACAGCGAGCTCGTCGCGAGCATCCTGCGCGAGGAGCGCATCGACGCCATCGCCCACCTTGCCGCCGAGAGCCACGTCGACCGGTCGATCCTCGGGCCGATGGCGTTCATCAACACCAACGTGGTCGGCACCGCGACCCTCCTTGAGGCGGCGCGGGCGGCGTCGATCAAGCGCTTCCTGCACGTCTCGACCGACGAGGTGTACGGGTCCCTGGAGCCGCACGATCCGGCGTTTACCGAGCAGACTCCGCTTGCCCCGCGGTCGCCGTACGCGGCCAGCAAGGCGGCCTCGGATCACCTTGTGCTGTCGTACGTGCACACCTACGGCTTCCCGGCGCTGCTCACCCGCTGCTCGAACAACTACGGGCCGTTCCAGTTTCCCGAGAAGCTCATCCCGCTCATGATCCTCAAGGCGCTCGCCGGCGAGCCGCTGCCGGTCTACGGCGACGGTCGCCAGGTGCGCGACTGGATCCACGTGCAGGATCACTGCGCCGGCCTGTCGGCGGTGCTGCGCAAGGGGCGCCTGGGCGAGGTCTACAACCTCGGCGGCCGCGCCGAGCGCCCCAACATCGACATCGTGCACGCGATCCTGCGCCTGCTCGACAAGCCGCCGACCCTCATCCGGCACGTCACCGACCGGCCGGGTCACGACCGCCGCTACGCCATCGAGTGCCAGAAGGCCGAGGCCGAGCTCGGGTGGCGGCCGCAGCACAACCTTGAAGACGGCCTGCGCGACACCGTGCGCTGGTACCGGCAGAACGAGCTGTGGTGGCAGCGCATCCTCAGCGGCGAGTACCGCACCTGGGTCGAGCGCAACTACGGCGAGCGCCTCAGCCGCCCGGACGGCGAGCTCGCCCCGCGCAAAGGACTCGATTCATGCGCGTGAGCGTCGTCGGGGCCAGCGGCAACCTGGGCCGCCACCTGTGCGAGGAGCTCACCGCCCTTGGCCACCAGGTCGATCCGATCTCGCACGCCGAGTGCGACCTGGCCGAGCCGCACCGCGAGCAGCTCTACCGCCTGCGCGACCGGCTGACCGCGTTCGACTCGCACCTCTGCTATAACGCCGCCGCCTACACCGATGTCGACGGCGCCGAGCGGGAGAGCGACCGCGCCTTCCTCATCAACGCCCTGGGCGCCGAGCTCGTCGCGCGCGCCGCCGAGGACGCCGGGGCGACGGTCTGCCACATCTCGACCGACTTCGTGTTCGGCGGCGACGCCAAGCGGCCCTACGACGAGTTCGACCCGCCCAACCCCCTGTCGGCCTACGCCCGCAGCAAGCGCGCCGGCGAGGAGCTCGTCTTGCGGGCGACCCGGCGCTGCTTCGTGGTCCGCGTCGGCGGCCTGTACGGGCACGGCGGGCGCAACTTCTTCTCGACCCTGGTCAGCCGGCTGCGCGCCGGCCAGTTCCTGAGCCTGGACAGCGAGCGCCTGGTGTCGCCGACGTGGACGCGGGCGCTGGCGCAGCAGCTCATCGTCCTGTGCGAGCGCGGCGAGCACGGCGTGTATCACGCCACCTGCCAGGGCAGCACGACCTGGCACGGCTTCGCCACCGCGCTGTGCGAAGAGGCGACGTCGCTCGGGCTGCCGCTGGCGGCGACGTTCACCCCGGTCGGCTCCAGCGAGCTCAAGACGGTGGCGGCGCGCCCGGCGATGTCGCTATTGGAGCCCCACATGCTGCGCCTGCGCGGCCTTTTACGCATGCCGACGTGGCGTGACGCCATGCGCGGCTACCTGCACGAGCTCATCACCGCCGGACAGCTGTAGCGGCGCGGCCCGCTCTGGCCGCAGCTTGAGCCAGAATAAAACCCAGACTGAACCCGGCTAGACCCGGTCAAGGAAGCTCTCATGAAAGGCATCGTATTAGCCGGCGGCTCGGGGACGCGCCTCATGCCGCTCACCAAGATCACCAACAAGCACCTTCTGCCCGTCGGGCGCGAGCCGATGATCTTCCACCCGGTGAAGAAGCTCGTCGCCGCTGGCATCCGCGACATCCTGGTGGTGACCGGCTGCGAGCACATGGGCGATGTCGTCGGAGTCCTGGGCAGCGGCCGCGACTTCGAGTGCGAGTTCACCTACAGGGTGCAGGACGCCGCCGGCGGCATCGCCCAGGCCCTGGGGCTGGCGCGCGACTTCGCCCGCGGCGACAAGATCGCGGTGCTGCTCGGCGACAACATCTTCCAGGACGAGCTCGGGAGCTCGGTCGAGCGCTTCGCCCGCCAGGGCCGCGGGGCGCGCATCCTGCTCAAGCAGGTGCCGGATCCGCAGCGCTACGGCGTCGTCGAGCTGCGCGGCGATCGGGTCGTCCGCATCGTCGAGAAGCCGCGCGAGCCGCCGAGCGACTTCGCGGTCACCGGCATCTACTTCTACGACGACCGGGTGTTCGACGTGGTCGCAAGCCTTCGGCCCTCAAGCCGCGGCGAGCTGGAGATCACCGACGTCAACAACGCCTACATCGAGCGCGGCCAGCTCGCCTACGACGTGCTCTCCGGCTACTGGACCGACGCCGGCACCCACGAGTCGCTGCGCCTGGCCAACGAGCTCGTGCTCGGGCTGCCGCTGTCCGAGCCCCACCTGCAGCTGCACGCTGCCACCCACGCCATCGTGAGCCATGCCTAACCTCGTACATCAACGGCCGTCCGCGGTCGAGCTGGCGCGCGACGAGATCGCCTGGCTGCGCTTCCTCGTCTCACGCGAGGCGGTGCAGTTCCTCGCCCGCCACCTGCCGCTCGCCCAGCTGCGCGATCACCTGCCGCACTTTCTCACCGAGCGCCTGCGCCTGGGCCTGTACCCGGCGCGCGTCACCGACCCGCTGCAGGTGACCTGCGCCCGCGAGTATCCGCCGTGGGGCACCCCGGCCGAGCTCGATCCCTACCTGCCGGTGCAGTTTGCCGCGACGCAGCCGACCGCGAGCATCCTCATCGTCACCTACGGCAACCTCGAGCTGACGCGGCTGTGCCTTGGCAGCCTGCAGCGCGCCGCCGGCATCGTCCCCTTCGAGATCATCGTCGTCGACAACCACAGCGAAGACGGCACCGCCGAGTACCTGACCGCGGTGCAGGCGCAGGGCCTGCTGCCGCTGCGCGTGGTGCTGAGCCCGCACAACCTCGGCTTCGCCGCCGCCAACAACCAGGCCGCGCGCCTGGCCCGCGGGCGCTACCTGGTGCTGCTCAACAACGACACCGTGGTCCTGCCCGGCTGGCTGGAGGCGCTGACCCGCGCCCTGGCCGCCGACGCCCACGCCGGCATCGTCGGTCCGGTCACAAACTCCTGCGGCAACGAGGCGCAGCTCGGCACGCCGTACCACGACCTCGACGGGATGCGCGTCTTCGCCACCGACTACACGAGCGCCCACGCCGGCGAGCGCGCCGAGCCGCCCATGCTGACGCTGTTCTGCGCCGCGCTCTCGGCGGACCTGTGGAACACGGTCGGGGGCCTCGACGAGGGGTACGGCCTGGGGCTGTTCGAGGACGACGATCTGGCGATGGCGGTGCGGGCCACCGGGCGCAAGCTCGTCCTTTTGCGCGATGTCTTCGTCCACCACTACGGCGGCGCCGCCTTCAACCGCCTGCCCCCCCGCCAGTACCTGCGCCTGTTCTGGCAGAACCGCCGCTACTTCGAGCGCAAGTGGAACACCACCTGGCAGCAGCGCTGAG
>DAOMZC010000455.1:0-5673 GCA_035437965.1 Pseudomonadota bacterium | reverse complement strand
GCGAGCTCACGGCCGGTGCCCGCGCTGGCGCCGGCAATCGCCACCCCCGCGGCAGCCGCAAGCGCGACCGTGAGCGCCCCCGCCGTCCCGCCGCGCAACGCCCAGCCCGAGGTCACCCTCGAGCAGAGCCGCGCCTCACTGCTGGCGGCCAAGGAGCTGCTCATCGGCGGCAGCGAACCCGGCCAGGTCATCCCCAAGATCGCCCACGCCCAGGTCCTGCTGGAAGAAGGCGGTCACCCCGAGTTCGCCGAGCAGTTCAGCACCGCCATCAAGGCCCTGCGCGCCCACGACGAGCAGAAGGCGCGCACCGCGCTCGACAGCGTGCTCACCAGCCTGCGCTCGCTTTAGCTGGCTGCTGCGCAGCCGAATCCCCGCGCCTCGGTGCCGCGGCTACAGCAGCTGCATCGGGGTCGCGGTCACCAGGTCGAGGAACTCTTGCCGGGTGGCCGGCTGATCGGCAAACTCCCCGCGCACCGCGCTGGTCACCAGCCGCGCCTCGTGCGCCTCGACCCCGCGGGCCGCCATGCACATATGCAGCCCCTCGCAGTAGACCGCCGCGCCGCGCGAGTCGAGCCGCTTGTGCAGAAGATGCGCCAGCTCGTGGGTCAGCTCCTCCTGCAGCACCGGGCGCCGCGCCATCAGCCGGATGAGCCGCGACAGCTTGCTGATCCCGATCACCCGCTCCCGCGGCAGGTAGGCCAGCGAGACCCTGTAGATGACCGGCAGCAGGTGGTGCGGACACAGCCCGAAGCAGATGTTGTGCTTGCTGATGACCATCTGGTCGTAGCGGGCCGGGAAGGTCTTGCCGACCAGGTCGTCGAGCTCGGCGTGGACCTCGGACACCGGGCGGACGAGCTCCTGGGCGGCCTTGGCGGCGCGCTCGGCGGTGTCGGTGAAGTTGTCGTCTTCGCTGATCTTGTAGCCCATGAGCTCATAGGCCTGCAGGATCATCTTGTAGGCGTTCAGCAGCAGCGAGTGGGCGCTTTCGTTGGACATTCAGCTTTCCTTTAGTTGGGTCCGATGCCGCACCGCCTCGTTGGCCGCCGCCGCGGCGAGGCGCCCGAGCAGCGTGGTCACCCACGCCGACAGTCCGAGCGCCAGCGGCTGCCGCAGGTCAAAGAGGCGTGCCTCTTCATAGCCCGAAAGCCGCAGAAACGGCAGTAGCTCGGCCTCCGGCCAGTCGATGAGCCGCGGCGTGAAGCGCATCTCGCGGTGGGTCAGCACGTGCACGAACGGGCTCAGCGGCTGCGCCTGCAGGTCTTTCAGGTCGAGCCCCAGGCGCTCGCGGCCAAGGCGCAGGAAAGCGGCCTCCTGGGTCTCGGCGGGCTCGCGAGGGAGGGTCGCCGGCTCCCACAGGCCGCCCCACAGGCCGGCGGCCGGCCGGCGCAGCAGCAGTACCTCGCCGCGGCAGCGCAGCACCAGCGTCACGACCTCGACCACCGGCAGCTCGCGCGCCTCTTTCTTGGGCGGGTAGAGCTCCACCTGGCCGCGCTGGTGGGCGGCGCACTCGGCGATGAGCGGGCAGACGAGGCAGCTCGGCCGCTGCGGCACGCACACCATCGCCCCGAGCTCCATGAGGGCCTGGTTGAAGTCGCCTGGATCGTTGGCAGGCGCCTCCGCGGACGGTCCGCCCGCCGCGCCCGGCAGGCTGGACGGCGGCACGAGCGCGGCGGACAGCGACCAGTAAAGGCGCTTGCCGAGCGTCGAGTCCGGTCTCTCGTTCAGGGCGCGCAGCCGCGCCAGCACCCGGATCACGTTGCCATCGAGCAGCGCCGCCTGCTGGCCGAACGCGATCGACAGGATGGCCCCCGCCGTATACGGGCCGATGCCGGGCAGGGCGCGCACCGCCTCCTCCCTCTGCGGGAACTCGCCGCCGTAGCGGGCGACGATCTCGGCCGCTGCGGCGTGCAGGTTGCGCGCCCGCGCGTAGTAGCCAAGGCCGCTCCACAGCGACAGGACCTCGTCCGCGGGCGCCGCGGCGAGCGCCGCGACCGTCGGGAAGCGCGCCATGAAGCGCTGAAAGTAGGCCTTCACCGTGTCCACCCGCGTCTGCTGCAGCATGATCTCGGAGACCCAGATCGCGTACGGGTCACGCAGCTGGCGCCACGGCATGTCGCGGTGGCCGCGCCGGTACCAGCCGAGCAGCGCGGCGCGAATGCGCTCGACTTCGGACGGACTCAGCAGTGATGAGAGAGGGGTCGGCTGCGGCTTCTCGGTCGGCGTTACATCGGGGGGCCCGGAAGCTGTCTTCCGGGCTGACTTACGGGGCGGCAATTATCCTCACAGGCTCACAGGCTGCGCAGGCCGCGCGCTTTACGAAGGTCGCGCCGGGCTCGCTCAGGGGGCCGTGTGCTCGACGACCACGACCGTGCTTATACCACCGCGCACCGCGAAATCGCCCTCAACCCGCAGCCGGCGCGGCGCAATCGCCGCGATGATGTCATCGGCGATGCGGTTTGTGACCTTCTCGTGAAACGCGCCCTCGTCGCGAAATGACCACAGGTACAGCTTCAGTGACTTGAGCTCGATGCACAGCTCGCTCGGCACGTAGCTGATGCGGATGGTCGCGAAGTCGGGCTGGCCGGTGAGCGGGCACAGGCAGGTAAACTCCGGACAGCCAAACCGAATCTCGTAGTCGCGGCCGGGGCGCGGGTTGGGGAAGACTTCGAGGTTCTTAGAGGGCGCTGATGGCATCTTTTGTTGGCTCTGGGGGCGGGGCCGGCTCGGCGGCGCGGGTGGGCGGTCGGGCGGCGCGTACGGGGTGGAAGCTACGCACAAATGCGGGCAGATCCGCCATCGCAAAATACACGGTGGCGCGCCCGAACAGCTGGCCGGCGTCGGTCTTGAGCTCGGCGGGCAGCGTCGTCATCGTCCGCTGCAAGGCGAGCAGCCGGACGTCCTTCTGGCCGCTGAAGAACAGCTGCTGCCGGGAATCGGTAAGAAAAGAAAACTGGTAGCGGATGATGTTGCGGTGCGGCCAGATCCACAGCGAGCCGACGAGCGGCGCCGCGTGGGCCACCCCGTCGATCGAGATCTCGCCGCTGATCGAGGTCCGGCCATCGCGGAGGTAGCTCGCCAGATGCGGCACCTCCGCACGTAGGTGGAACACGAGCTTGCGCTCGGGCTCGCCGTCCTTGTCCTGGGACAGCCGCACTGTCCCGCTCATCGTCTCGCTGAACCCGAAGCCGGGCAGCTCCTCACACTTGGCCCGAAGGACGGAGGCCGCCCGCGTTGCCAGCGCCACCGAGCCCTGAAGCCACGCTAATAACTTTGCTGTGTTCATGGTCCGATATTAATACCGAAGCATTAATATCGCTATGTCGGATTAAGCGCCGCGGCTACGGGCGCAGCTTGGGCAGCGGCAGCCCGGCGACCACCGTGTTGCGCAGGGTGCCGATGCCGGCGATCTGGACCTCGACCACGTCGCCCACCTCGAGGTTGCCGACCCCCATCGGGGTCCCGGTGGTCACCACGTCGCCCGGCTCCAGCGTCATGACCTGCGAGATGAACGACAGGAGCTCGTAGACCGAGAAGATGAGCTCGTCACCGGCCGAGTCCTGCACCAGCCTGCCGTTGAGCCGGGTCTGCAGCCGCATGCCGCCCAGCTCGAAGTCGGTCGCCACCGCCGGCCCGAGCGGGCAGAAGGTGTCAAAGCCCTTGGCGCGGGTGAACTGGCCGTCGCGCTTCTGCAGGTCGCGCACGGTGACGTCGTTCAAGACCGTGTAGCCCAGGATGTGCGACTCCACCGCCGAGGGCGGCTGGCGGTACAGGCGGCGGCCGACGACCACCGCGAGCTCGCCTTCGTAGTCGCAGCGCTCAAACCCCTCGGGCCGCTCGATCGCCCGGCCGGGGGCGAGCAGCGCCGAGGGCGGCTTGAGGAAGATGATCGGCTCGGCCGGGATCGGCTTGCCCATCTCCTTGGCGTGATTGCGGTAGTTCGAGCCGACGCCGATGATCTTCTGCGGCACCATCGGCGTGAGGAGCTCGATCGTGCTGCCGTCCGGGTCGGCCTGCCACTCGTCGGGCGTGTAGGGCAGGCGCTCACCGGTCGGGGCGGCGTGGCCGGCGAGCGGGTCACCATCAAGCAGCTCGACTACTGTAGGGGCGTCGGACAGGATGCGACCAAAGCGCGGGATGCGCTCCGGCTTGGAGGCAAGACGGACGAGCAGCATTTCTGCGATATACCAGCTTCGAGGCAGCGCGGGCAAGTTCAGCCGCACCTGGCCGCCCCCGCAGGCCGGGCTAACCGTGCGGAGTGCTTGCGAGAACGCCGCTTACGGCTTCGTGAATTTGTCCGTTCGTCGCCAGCACCTCGCAGCGGCTGAGCGAGACCGGCTCGCCGCGCCAGTCGGTCACCCGGCCGCCGGCCTCCTGCACGAGCAGGATCCCCGCCGCCACGTCCCACGGGCTCAGGCGCATCTCCCAATAGCCGTCGAAGCTGCCCGCGGCGGTGAACGCCAGATCGAGCGCCGCCGAGCCGAAGCGCCGGATGCCCTGCGCCTTTTTCTTCAAGGCGACGAACTGCGCGAAGTTGTTCTCGCGGGCGGTCCGCCGATCGTAGGGAAAGCCGGTCACCAGGAGCGCGCTGTCCAGGGCGTCCACAGCCGAGACCCGGATCGGCTCGCCGTTGCGCCGCGCCCCCTGCCCGCGCGCCGCCGCGAACACCAGCCCGAGCGCCGGCGCCGCCACCACCCCGACCGCCAGCTCGCCATCGACCTCGCAGGCGATCGACACCGAGAACCAGGGCAGGCCGTGGGCGAAGTTGGTCGTGCCGTCCAGCGGATCGATGATCCAGCGCGGGGCGTGGGCATCGCCGCCGCGATCGCCGCTCTCTTCGGCGAGGATGCGGTGATCGGGGTGGCGGGCGCGCAGGCCGGCGACGATGAGCTCCTCGGCGGCGCGGTCGTACTTGGTGACCAGATCGGTGGAGACGCTCTTGCTCTGCGCCGGCTGGCGGGCGTGGGCGCCCTGCATGAGCAGCGCCCCCGCCGAGTGCGCAAGGGCAAGCGCTGTATCGAGATACAGGAGGTTCGCGGCAGTGTTCATTTTTGCTTCTGGCTGGTTTTGGCTGGTTTTGGCTGGTTTTGGCTGGTTTTGGCCGGTTCTGGCCGGTTTACAGGGTGAGCTGCATGGCGACAGCGCGGTTTTCCTGGTGGTGGCGGTACTCGCTGGAGCCCTTGACCTCGGCGGGCAGCTCGTCGCGGGTGACCGGTACGAAGCCGAACTTTTCGGCGAAGAAATCGGTGGCGTGCTCGGTGAGCAGGCACACCCGGGCGAGGCCCCGCTGGCGCACCCGCAGCTGCACCGCCTCGGCGAGCATCCAGCCGAGCCCCTCGCCGCGGCGCTCCGGGTGCACCGCCAGCGAGCGCAAAAGGGCACTGTCGCCGTAGATCTCAAGCGCCACGCAGCCCCTGACCTCACCGGCGGTGTCCTTGAGGACCCACAGCTCGGCCAGCTCTTCGGGCACGCCGGTGGTCGGCAGCTTGGCGAGCCGCAAGAGCTCGCGCACCTTGGGCAGATCATGCAAGTATAGAAAAACAATTGACAATTGACAATTGACAATTGACAAACCCGAAGGGTTCAGCCAAGCTAATGCCGGAGGCATTCGTGAATCCCTTTGGAATAATTCAACCATCAACCAAGGAGAAGTAGGTGAACAAACCCGAAGCGTTC
>DAOMZC010000454.1:0-5685 GCA_035437965.1 Pseudomonadota bacterium | reverse complement strand
GGCCTCGCGGGCGCGCGCGGCGAGCAGGCACTTGTTGATGATCGCCTTGCCCTCGCGCGGGTGCTCCTCCAGCCACTCGTTCAGGCGATCGCCGGCGATCGAGTTGACGATGCCGGCGACCTCGGACGAGACCAGGCGATCCTTGGTCTGGTTGCTGAACTTGGGATCGGGGTGCTTGATCGAGACGACGGCGGTGAGGCCCTCCTGCAGGTCGGTGCCCGACAGGCCCTGCTTCATGTCCTTGAGCAGGCCATTGGCCTGGGCATAGGCGTTGACGGTGCGGGTCAGCGCCTGGCGGAACCCGGTCATGTGCGAGCCGCCGTCTTTATTGCGGATGTTGTTGGTGAAGCAGAAGACGTTCTCGGAGTAGCTGTCGTTCCACTGGATGGCGACCTCGACGACGATCTCGGCGTCGGCGATCTCCGGCGAGGGCTGGGTGCCGGCGAGGAAGATCGGCTCGCCGTGGACGAGCTCCTTGCCGGTGTTCAGGTCGGAGACGAACGAGGCGATGCCGCCGGCGGAGAACATCTCGGACCGCTTGTCGGTGCGCTCGTCGACGAGGGTGATGCGCAGCCCGGAGTTCAGGAACGCCAGCTCGCGCAGCCGCTGGTGCAGCGTGTCGTAGGAGTACTCGACGTTGCTGAAGATCTCGGCGTCGGCCTTGAAGGCGACGGTGGTGCCGGTGCGGCTGGACACCCCCATCTCGTCGAGGCCGGTGACCGGGGCGCCGCGGCGGTACTCCTGGTGGTAGAACTTGCCGTTGCGGCGGATCTCCAGCTTGAGCCACTCGGACAGCGCGTTCACCGCCGAGACGCCGACGCCGTGCAGGCCGCCGGAGACCTTGTAGCTCTTCTTGTCGAACTTACCGCCGGCGTGCAGCACCGTCATGATCACCTCGGGGGTGGGGCGGTGCTCGGTCGGGTGCATGTCGGTCGGCATGCCGCGCCCGTCGTCGATGACGGTGATCGAGTTATCGTAGTGGATGCGCACTTCGATGTTCTTGCAGTGGCCGGCAAGCGCTTCGTCGACGGAGTTGTCGACGACCTCGTAGACCAGGTGGTGCAGCCCGGTGCCGTCATCGGTGTCGCCGATGTACATGCCGGGGCGCTTGCGCACCGCGTCCAGGCCCTTGAGGACCTGGATGTTTTCGCCGGTGTAAGCGGCGCTGGCGACTGTGTTGTCACTGCTCTCAGGCCCCGGACCTGGACTAACGCCTGGGGGAACGGCGGCTGGGTCACTCATCGCGAAAACAAAGGCTCCTGTGCATGGGCGGCGCGCGTCGCGAACTTCCAAAGAAGGATGCGGCGCGCTCGGGCCACGCAACGTAGCACAGGTTCAGGCGTCCCGCTGCTTTTCCGCAGCGGCCGCTCCTGCCCCGCCGGGTAGGCCTTGGGGCAGGTCTTTTTGTGTCGTTAGTATGGGCCCGGGGTCTTCTTCGATGCGGCCGCCGCGGATCAGGAAATCCTGGCGATCTTCGATGAGCTTTACGTGCAGCGGGCTCGTCGTCGTGATGAACACCTGGCAGGGCATGGTGCGCAGGAACTCGAAGAGATAAGCGTTGCGCTGCGGGTCGAGCTCGGAGCTCACGTCGTCGAGGAGCAGCACCGGCGGGTCCTGCAGGATCCGGTACAGGTGCTGGATCTCGGCGATCTTCAGCGACAGCACCAGGGCGCGCAGCTGGCCCTGTGAGGCGTGCAGGTCGGCCGCCCGCCCGGCAAGGTCCAGGGCGAGGTCGTCGGCGTGCGGGCCGCTGTGCGTGTAGCCGCGCAGGAAGTCGCGGCGGCGGTCGCGCTGAAGCTGCTCACGCAGCAGGCCCTTCAGGTCGGTGGCGGGGGACAGAGCGGCGGCCTGGCGGGCGCTGCCGACCCCGGCGAGGTAGCGCAGCTCGACCGCGAGGTCGGTGCGGCAGACCTCGGTGAACGTCGCGGCGACCTGCGGGGCCAGCTCGCCGATGTAGTGGCGGCGGCGCTGGAGCAGGACCGCCCCGGCCTCGGCGAGCTTCTGGTCGTAGATGTCGAGCAGCTCCTCGCTGCTGAGCATGCCCGCCACCCCGGCCTGCGCCTCGTATGGGGTCCCGTCCGCTGCCTCATAAGTCGTCCCGGCTGCTGCCTCATAAGTCGTCCCGGCCATCGCCTGGGAGGGCGTCCCAGCTGCAGCTTCGTAGGCCGTCCCGGCTGCTGCCTTGTGGGGCGTTCCAGCTGCAGCTTCGTAGGCCGCCCCGGGCGCCCCCTTGGACACTCCGCCCGCACCCCGCGCGCCGGACCCCGGCCCCGAGCGCAAAAGGGCGTTGCGGCTGCGCAGCACCCGCTCGTAGGTGCGCACCTCGTCGAGGTAGGCGGGGTAGGTGTTCCAGATCGCCCGATCGAGGAACCGCCGCCGCCCCACCGGCGGACCCTTGGGCAGGCGCAGGTCCTCGGGGGCGAACAGGACGACGTTGACGCCGCCGAAGTACTCGCTGGTGCGCGCCGCCTTGCCATCGACCAGGGCCTGCTTGCGGGTCGGCCGGGTGAGCAGCTGCAGCCCGAGCTGGCGGATCACCTGGCGGTGCTCGACCCGGGCGCGCAGCTCGGCGCTCGTGTGGGCAAAGCCGATCAGCTCCTCGGTGCGGGTGGTGCGGAACGAGCGCAGGGTGGCCAGGAGGTAGATGGCCTCCAGGATGTTCGTCTTGCCCTGCCCGTTGTCGCCGTGCAGGACGTTGAAGCGCGGGTGAGGCGAGAAGCTGACCTGCTCGAGGTTGCGGAACTGGCTGGCCCGCAGGGCGTGATAGATCACCTGGGCTGGCTCCGGGCTTGGGCGCTGTCTGGGGCGCGCTACAGCCGCATGGGCATGATGACGCCCAGGTACTGGTTGCCCACGCCCTGCTTGTCATCCAGGGGCCGTAGCAGGCCGGGATCGAGCTCGCCGTTGAGCTCCAGCTGGACCTCGGGGGTGTCGATCTCGCTGAGCAGCTCGATGAGGTACTTGGCGTTGAAGCCGATCGTGCAGTCGGGGCCGTCGTAGCGCACGTCGAGCTCCTCGCGGCCCTGGCCGAGGTCGGGGTTGTCCGACTCGATGCGCAGGGTGCCGCGGCTCACGCTCAGGCGCACGCCCCAGGTCTTCTCGGAAGCGACGAGCGAGATGCGCTTGAGCGAGTCGAGGAGCTGGTCGTGGCTGATCACCACCTCGCGCTGGTGCTCGCGCGGGATGACCTGGTCGTACGGCGGGAACTGCGCGTCGGTGATGCGCACGGTGAGGACGGTGGCGCCGCTGCGCAGGAACAGGTAGCCGGCGCTGGTGGCGAACTCGACGTGACTGCCGGCGCCCTCCAGGGCCCGCCGCAGCTCCATCAGGCCGCGGCGCGGGATGACCAGGCCGGGCATGAGGGTCGGCGCCCCGGGCAGCGCCCGCTCGCACTTGGACAGCCGGTGGCCATCGGTCGAGACCATGCGCGCGGTCGCCTTGTCGCCGCTGCCCTCGCACTCGAACAGGACGCCGTTCAAGTGGCTACGCGTCTCGTCGTTGGAGATCGAGAAGAACGTCTTGGCGATGAGATCGCGCAGCACCGGGGCATCGACCTTGTAGAACTTCAGGTCGCGGTAGCTCGGCAGCTTGGGGAAGTCGCGGTCGGGCAGGCCGATGACCTTGTAGTTGACCTTGCCGGCGCTGATCTCGGCGTAGTTGTTGTCGGCGCGGCGGATCGCCACCCGATCGCCGGGCAGCGACTTGACGATGTCGTGCAGGTGCTTGGCCGCGACGGTGAGGCCGCCCTCGCTGGCGACGTCGCAGGACAGCTCGGTGGTGACCGTCAGGTTCAGGTCGGTGGCGGCGACCAGGATCTTGTCGGGGCCGTCGGTCCGCAGAAGGACGTTGGCCAGGATCGGCATGGTGGCCTTGCGGTCGGCGATGCCCTGCGCGAAGTAGAGGCCTTGGAGAAAAGCAGCCTTCTCGATCTTAAAATCCATCGCGGTGTCTCCAACAGATGATGAGGGTACGCGGCCAACGTGAGGTCATGAGGTCTGCGCGGGCATGGACTTGCGGCCTGGGGCTTGACGCTTTGGATCTGGCTGCTGGGCTGAGCCTTGGATCTTCTTGGATCTCTATAAGATCTTAAGATCTGTAGTCGGATCCGTAGAGCCTGTGATCTTCTGGATAAGTGCCGCAAGTCCTTGCAAATCAAGCAGTTTCGCGGGTTTGCGCTGTGGATGGGCATGTGGGCGGGTGTGGAAAAACAGGGGCTTCATCCACAGCTGGTAGTTACGCCCAGGATATCCACTGCCCAAGTCAGATACTTACCCACAGACTTATCCACAGCCTCACGTTGGGCGTAGTCATACTCGAAAGCCCTACGATCAGGCAACGGGGAAGTCACCTTTGCGGGCTTAATTCTGAGGGGAGCGGGCGCAAAAATGCCGAGGCCGCCAATGGTCTGGGCGGGGTCTGGGCGGGGTCTAGACGAGGTCAAGATGAGTTTTGGGCGCGGGTCGAGAAGGCGGGGCTAGTCGGTTACTAGTCGGTTACTAGTCGGTTACTACTCGGTTACTACTCGGTGAGGTGGCGCTCGATCTCAAGCACCATGCTGCGCGTCTTTGGGTCTTCGGTGAGCAGCGCCTCGACGCGCCGGCACGCCGACATCACGGTCGTGTGGTCCTTGCCGCCGAACTTCTGCCCGAGCTCGGGGAAGCTCGCCTTGCACAGCTTGCGCGACAGGTACATCGCGATCTGCCGCGGCCGGGTGACCGAGGCCAGGCGGCTCGAGCCCTTGAGGTCGGCGATCTTCACGTTGAAGTAGTTGGCGACCTCTTTGAGCACCGCCTCGACGGTCAGGTGGGCCGCCGACTGGCTGAGGAAGTTCTTCAGCGTCTCCTGCACGAACTCGATGGTGATGAGCCGCTGCTGCAGCGACGCGAACGCCGCCACCCGGATGAGCAGGCCCTCGAGCTCGCGGACGTTGGACTTGATGTGAGCGGCCAGGTAGTGGGCGACCTCGTCGGGGAGGTCGATCTTGTCGTACTCGGCCTTCTTGGCGAGGATGGCGATGCGGGTCTCCAGCTCGGGCGGCTGGATGTCGGCGATGAGGCCCCACTGGAAGCGCGAGCGGATGCGCTCCTCCAGGTCGGGGATCTCGTGCGGGTACTTGTCGGCGGTGACGACGATCTGGCGGTGCGACTCGAAGAGCGCGTTGAAGGTGTGGAAGAACTCCTCCTGGGTGCGCTCCTTGCCGCCCAGGTACTGGATGTCGTCCATGAGGAGCACGTCGGTGTGGTCGCGGTACTTGTTGCGGAACTCTTCGATGCGGCTGTTGCGCACCTGGTAGATGAACTCGTTCATGAACGTCTCGGTCTTCAGGTACAGGATGCGCCAGCTCGGGTGCTGGGCCTGGATCTGCTGACCGATCGCGTGAAGGAGGTGGGTCTTGCCAAGGCCCACGCCGCCGTAGATGAACAGCGGGTTGTACTTGCTGGCCGGGTTGTCGGCGACGGCGCGGCTGGCGGCGGCGGCCAGCTGGTTTGACTATTACGTCGCCGCGCCGGCATCCCCGCGGCGGGGCCCAGAATGGGGCGGCGGCGCACGTTCCGCGCCCGACCCCGCAGAGGAGACCCCCACGATGCCGAACGGCCCGATCACCGACGACCCCAACCTGCTCGACGCGCTGGCGTGGCGCTGCATCGGCCCGCCGCGCGGCGGCCGCGTGGTGGCGGTGGCGGG
>DAOMZC010000453.1:0-5689 GCA_035437965.1 Pseudomonadota bacterium | reverse complement strand
GTGACCGGCACCCTGTCGGCGCCGCGCGGCGAGTTCAAAAAGCGCATCGAGGCCGCCGGCGGCAAGTTCGTGGCGGCGGTGACCGGCAAGACCAGCTACCTGCTGCTCGGCGCCGACCCGGGCGAGGACAAGCGCAAGGCGGCGACCAAGCACGGGGTGCCGATCCTCGATGAGGCGGCCTTCGAGCAGCTGCTAAAAGGCGGGGCCTAGCCGCTCATGCGGGTCGTGGTCGTCGGGCCGAGCGGCGTCGATACCTCGGAGATGGGCTGCGTGCGCGGGCTGCGCGCGCTGGGCCACACGGCCGAGATCTGCGATCTGCGCAAGCACATCGGCGTGCCCGCCCCGCTGCAGCGCTACCCGCTGTCGTTCGTCGTCGCCGAGTACCTCCTGCGCGGCGCGGTGCGCGAGCCTTTCTATCTGGCCCAGAAGGCGCTCCTGGAGCAGGCGCGGGCGCTGCGCGCGGACCTGGTGCTGGTAGTGCAGCTCTTGTGGGTGCTGCCGGCCACGGTGACGGCGCTGCGCGAGGCCGGGGTGCGCTGCGTCGGCTGGTTCCCCGACGCCTTCACCAGCTTCGGGCGCGGCACGTTCCTCCTGGCGCCGTGGGACGCCCTGTTCTTCCAGGATCGCTTCATCGTCGATCGGCTGCGCGAGTCGCTGGGCGCCGACAACATCCACCACCTGGCGCAGTGCTGCGATCCCAGCCTGCACCGCCCGCTGCCGCTGACCCCCGCGGACGAGCACCGCTACGGCGCCGACCTCGCGACCTACGGCAACTACTACCCCTACCGGGCGCGCCTGCTCGAGCCGCTGCTCGACCTGGCCGACCGCCCCGCCGGCGATCCCGAGCGGCTGACCCTCAAGCTGTGGGGGGCGCGGCCGCCGCGCTGGCTGCACCACCGGGTGCGCGACTTCTGGGCCGGCCAGGAGGTCACCGGCGCCGAGAAGTGCCGGGCGATGCGGGCGTGCAAGATCGCCCTCAACACCAACCACTATGCCGGCATCGGCGACGTCAACAAGCGCACCTTCGAGCTCGCCGGCATCGGCGCCTTCCAGCTTACCGACGAGCGGGCGGCGCTGCGCGACTACCTCGTGCCCGGTGAGGAGGTGGCGACGTTCAGCGGCCCGCGCGACCTGCGCGACAAGGTCGCCTACTACCTGGCCCGCCCGGCGGAGCGCCACGCGATCGCCGCCCGCGGGCAGGCGCGCGCGCACCGCGACCACACCTTCGAGCGCCGGCTCACCACCCTGCTATCGACCGTCGGGCTGCCGCTTACCGGGTAGCCGGCCGGGGCGGCGACCCCCTGTGATTTTGTAGTCTCGCGTCGCGCAATAGAGCCACAATACGGCTAGTTATACGGCGCGCTGCGCCAAGGAGAGACCTGATGCGCTTCCACCTGCTTCCCCCCCTCCGCCCCGGAGCCGGCGTCGTCCTCGGCCTGGGGCTCCTGGCCGCGGGCTGCGGCTCGACCCAGACCACCGCCACCGCCTCGCTGACCTGGCAGATCGTCGACGCCGCGGCGGGCGATCCGACCACCGCCCCGGCGCTCACCTGCGCGCAGAAGAAGCTCACCACCGTCCGCGTCCAGATGAGCCCCATCCCCGCGGGCGGCGGCACCTTCGACTTTCCCTGCGCCAACATGGCCGGCGAGACCTTCCCCGTGCCGGCCGGGAACTATACGATCCAGGCCATCGCCCTCAACGAGAGCTTCCAGGCGCTGGCGCAGCTGACGTTCCAGCAGCGGCTGTTCGGCAAGTCCTCGCTGGGCCACATCATCTTCCAAGTCCGCTAGCAAGTCCGCTAGCAAGTCCGCTAGCAAGTCCGCTAGCCGGGCTGGGGCGCGCCGTCCGCCGCCGCGCGCCCCGCTCGTTCCAGACGGGGCTATGCCCATCGCAGGTCGCGGGGTCCATGTCCACGCAGCAGCTCATCGACTGGTTTGGTCTTTACCTCGGGGCTTTCCTGTTCAGCTTCGTGAGCGGCGTCGTGCCGGTGCTCAGCGTCGAAGTGTTCCTGCTCGCGGTGGGCACCTTTACCCGCGATCCGTGGCGTCTTGTGGGGGTGATGCTGCTCACCGCGCTTGGGCAGCTGCTCTCCAAGCTCCTCTTGTACGCCTCGGGGCGGGGGGTGCTGCCGGGCCAGCTGCACGGGCGCCTCCTGCGCGCGCGCGGGCTGTCGCGGCTGGGCGTGCTGCGCGATCGGCTCGCCTCGTACAAGGGCTCGACGGCGTGGCTCCTGTTCCTGTCGGCGCTCGTCGGGCTGCCGCCGAGCTACCTGTACAGCATCCTGTGCGGGATGATGGGCATGGGGGTGTGGCTGTTCACGGCGGTGAGCGGCGTCGGGTTCGTGCTGCGCTTCGTCGGGCTTCTGTGGCTGCCGCAGCTCGTCCAGCTGGTGATGGCGCGGCTGCGCTAGCGCTCAGCCGGAGATCCGGCGCAGCCGCTCGTACTCGATGAGCTTGTGCAGGTAGCCGCGGATGTGCGTCTTGGGCACCGCCTCGTCGGCCCCGGCGTCGAGGAGGGCGAGGTTGCGCGCCCGCTCGGCCGAGATCGCGACGATGCGCACCGGCAGCCCCAGCCGCTTGAGCGCCCGGATCGCCTGCGTCCCGTCGAGCTGGGCGTTCATGTTGTAGTCCATGAGCACTACATCGGGTCGCTCGGCAGCGACGATCGCCACCGCGTCGTCTGCGTGATCGAAGCACAGCAGCGTCAGCTCGGGCATCTTGTAGGCGGCGGCCCGAGCAGTCAGCTCGTCGTCGAACACGATGACCTTCATGGGGTCCTTTTTTATAACGGACTCAAGTTTCGCCGAGAACAAATTTCAAAAATAGTGCCCTGTAGCGCTTGCCTGGTCGACGGGAGCGGGCCTATTCCTGCGCCATGGAGCTCACCTGCGATCTGCACATTCACTCGCACTTCAGCCGCGCCACCAGCCGCGATCTGGACCTGCCGCACCTTTATCAGTGGGCGCAGCGCAAGGGCATCGACATCGTCGGTACCGGCGACTTCACCCACCCCGGCTGGCGCAGCGAGCTGCGCGCCCAGCTCGTCCCCTCGCGGGTGAGCGGCAGCGAGGAGCCGGGCTTTTTCGAGCTGCGCCCCGAGCTGCGCGCCGCGCTGGACGAGTCGGTCCCGCGCGCCTGCCGTCGCCCGGTGCGGTTCGTGCTGACCGCCGAGGTCTCGCACATCTTCAAAAAGGACGGCGCGGTGCGCAAGGTCCACAACCTGGCGCTCGTGCCGTCGCTGGAGATCGCCGACGCCCTGTGCGAGCGCCTCCTGCGGCTCGGCTGCAACCTCGGCTCCGACGGGCGGCCGATCTTCGGCCTGTCCTGCCGCGACTTCTTCGAGCTGGTCCTTTCGTCGCACCCGCTGGCGTACCTCATCCCGGCCCACATCTGGACGCCGCACTTCTCGGTGTTCGGGTCGCTGTCGGGCTTTGACACGCTGGAGGCGTGCTTTGCCGATCTGACGCCGCAGCTGTTCGCGCTGGAGACCGGGCTGTCGTCGGACCCGGCGATGAACCACCGGCTGTCGATGCTCGATCGCTTCACCCTGGTGTCAAACTCCGATGCCCACTCGCCGGCCAAGCTCGGGCGCGAGCTGAACCGGGTCGACCTCGGCAGCGACCCGACGTTCGCCGGCCTGCGCGCCGCGCTGGAGCACTGCCACCCCGAGCGCTTCCTCGGCACGGTGGAGTTTTATCCCGAGGAAGGCAAGTATCACCTCGACGGCCACCGCGACTGCCAGGTGCGCCTTGAGCCCGCCGAGCGGGCGCGCCTGGGCGGCAAGTGTCCGCGCTGCGGCCGGCCGGTCACCGTCGGCGTGCTCTCACGCGTCGAGGCGCTGGCGGATCGCCCGGTCGGTGACCCCTACCGCCCGAGCCGCGCCCGGCCGTTTATCAGCCTGGTCCCGCTCACCGAGGTCCTCGCCCAGGTGCTCGGGGTCTCGCCGGCGGCGGAGAGCGTGGCCCGCGCCTACTACAGGCTGCTCGATCAGCTGGGCAGCGAGCTGCACATCCTGCGCGCCGCCAGCGATGACGAGCTGCGGCTCGCCGGCCCCGACCTGCTCGGCGAGGCAGTCCGCCGCGTGCGCAGCGGTCGGCTGCACCTCGACGGCGGCTACGACGGCGAGTACGGCACCCTGCGGATCTTCGAGCCCGGCGAAGCGGGCGCGCCCGGCACCCGCGGTCGCGGCGCCGCCCACCCCAACCAGATGTCCCTGTTCGCCTGAGCAAAGCCGCCGATGCACGCGCCCCAGAACTCTCCCGAGCCGCCCTCTCTGCCGGGTCCGCCCGCCACAGATCCCGCTGCTTCAGACCAGGCGCCGCGACGTGAGCTTGGGAACGGCCCCTCCCCAGAGCCCGCAGCCAGCGCTCCCTCGGGTCCGCCCGCTCCAGGTCGCGCTCGATCCGAGCAAGAGCCGTCGCCGCACCCCCTTAAGGAGCTCGCCGAGCCGGGGCTCGCGGGCCTGACGGCGGCGCAGCGTGAGGTCGTGGAGCACGGCGGCGGGCCGCTGCTGGTGGTCGCCGGGCCGGGGGCCGGCAAGACGCGGACGCTGACCGCGCGCCTCTGCCACCTCCTCGCGACCGCGCAGGTGCAGCCGGCCGAGATCGTCGCGGTGACATTCACCCGCAAGGCGGCGGCGGAGCTGCAAGAGCGGCTGGGGGCGGCGCTGGGGTCGCGGGCGCGTGAGCTTACCGTGGGGACGTTCCACCGGGTGGCGCTGCTGCTGCGACCGCTGCCGACGGGGACGACGCTGCTCAGCGAGGGTGACCGGATCCTTTTTTGCGAGCAGGCGCTGGAGGACGCGACGACGCGGTCCGCGCGCCAGCCGGCCAAGCTGGCGCCCAGGCTGGCGCGGGTCCTGAGCCTGCTGAAAGGGCAGCGCAGCGACTGGCTGCAGGGGCTGGAGCAGCCAGCGCCCGGCCCACCCGAGCTCGCCGGTCAGTTCACCAATCGGCTCGTCGATCAGCTGGTCGGGGCGCACCGCGCCGACTTCCAGGCCGCGGCGCGGCGCTATGCCGAGCTGCTGGCGCAGCACCAGGCCGAAGACCTTGACGATCTGCTGCTGCACGCCCTGGCCGCGCTGCGCGCCGGCTCCGCCGCCCGGAGGTTCGGCTACGTCGCTGTCGATGAGTATCAGGACGTAAGCGGCGTGCAGCGCGAGCTAGTGCGGGCCCTCGGCGAGCAGGCCGGGGTGCTGGCGATCGGCGACCCGGATCAGGCGATCTACGCCTTCCGCGGCGCCGAGGTCGGCCACTTCCACGCCTTCGCGCAGGACTTTTCCGGGGCGCGCCTGGTGCACCTGCGGGAGAACTTCCGCTCGCTGAGCAACCTGGTCACCGCCGCCGCCGCGGTCATCGCCCACCAGCCGGAGCGGACGGCGCCGCTGCCGATCGCCACCCGGCCGGCGGGAGCGCTGCTCGTCCGCTTCACCGCCCCCAGCCTGCTCGGCGAGGCCCTGTTCATCGTGCGCGAGGTCGACAGCCTGGTCGGCGGCACCAGCCTCCTCTCGCACGACGCCCGCCGCGCCGCCGCCTGGGCCGGCGCGAGCTACGGCTTCAGCGACATCGCCGTGCTCACCCGGACCGCGGCGCGCGCCGACGAGCTGGCGGCGGCGCTGCAGCAGGAGGGGGTGCCGATCCAGCGCCCGCGGCGGGCTCACCTCGACTCCGCGGCGGCGCGCGAGCTGCTCG
>DAOMZC010000452.1:0-5698 GCA_035437965.1 Pseudomonadota bacterium | reverse complement strand
GCGCGGGTGATCGCGCTGCTGGAAAAGGAGCTGCCGATCTACGCCTCGCTGCAACGCGAGGCGCTGCGGTCGCGCAAGGGGCTGGCCAAGGCGCTGCTGCTCAAGTTCGGCACCGTCTCGCCGGGGGACCTGCTGGCGCCGCAGCTGCAGGAGCTCGGGCTGCGCTGGGACGAGCTGCAGTTTCAGCGCCAGCAGCAGGACTGGCCGCCGGCCAAGCGGGCGGCTGTGCAGGCGGCGCTGGCCGCGGCGGTCGAGCGGCGCGCCGACCTCTTGCTCGGCACCCAGGGTACTTCCCTCTCGCAGCACCTGTCGCTCTTGCGCGCCCTGTCGCGCCTGCACCTGAGCCTGGGGCTCGGCCAGCCGCTCGACTGGCGCCAGATCGCCTCCCCGGTGCTGCCCGTGGTAAGGTCGATCAACGTCCGCGACAACTGCAAAAACCAATAGCGCCAGCGAGCCCGCATGCCCGTTGATCCGCACCCAGCGTACCTAGCCGCTGTCCAGCACGCCTACGAAGTCCTCGACGACAACTTCGACGAGCTCTACCAGCAGTGCACGACCGCCGAGCAGCGGCAGAGCCTGCGCTCGCTGCACGCGGCGGCGCGCGACACCTACTGGCGCGCGGTGGCGGTGGATCTCAAGGACTCAAGCCCGGTGGTGCGCGAGATCTTCAGCGAGCTCACTCAGGCCAACCAGGATCTGCGCCAGCTCATCGCCAACCTGCAGAACATCTCGGCGTTCATCGCCCTGTTCACCCAGGCGGTGCGGCTGGCGGCCTCGCTGGTGACCCTGGCCACCGTCGCCTAGCGGTCCGTCGCGCCCTTGGGGCCGGCGACGTACTTCAGGCCCGGCTTCTTCGCCGCTGGCGACTGGATGCCGCCGCTCGGGGTGGGGTGGCCGGTGGGGGCCGGGGTGGGCGTCGAGCTCGACTTGAGGCCGGTCAGCAGCGACGGGTCGCTGAGCGCCGGCCACGCCTCGCCCGACATCGGCCGCGGGCTCATCGCCGCCGGGGTGAGCGCCGGCATGGCGACCGGCCGCGGGGTCACGACCGGGCGGCGGGCAAACAGCGCGTGCAGCACCACCTTGAGCAGCAGCAGCGGCTGCAGCAGCCGCAGCGGCGAGGCCATAAGGTGCATCACCCCCAGGAAGGACTTGTAGGCCTGGTAGTCGCTGACCCCCAGCTCAAGCAGGCTGCGCACGAAGCCCTGCAGCAGCCGGACCGACAGCCCGCGCCGCGCCCGCACCTCGCGGCTGGCATAGCGGAGATCCTCGTTGGTCGCGATCAGCCACGGCACCCGCAGGTCGCGCGCCAGGTTGCGCTGGAAGTTCCGGGCCAGGCCCTGCAGGCTGCGATTGGCGTGCCGCCGCAGCTGCGCGCCGACGCAGCGGTCGAGCTGCACGGCGCCGATGGCGGCGACCGACATGCCCTGGCCGTAGATCGGGTTGAACTGGCACACCGCGTCGCCCAGGGCGACAAAGCCCTCGGGTGAGCGCTTGACCCGATCGAAGTGGCGCAGGCGGTTCTCGGCGTAGCGGTAGCCGTAGATGCCCGAGACCGGCTTGGCCTCGCGGATCGCCTCGAACAGGTCCGGCTGGGCGAGCCCGCGGGCGAACTCCAGAAAGCCGGCGTCGTCGTCGGGCGGGTAGTCGCGATTGGTGCCGGCGAGGGTCGCCAGCCAGAGGTTGTTCTCCAGCGGGAAGATGACGCCCATGCGCGGGCTGTCCGGCGGCGTCGGGTGCACCGCCATCGCCTTCCAGGTGCGGGCGGGCTGGCTCGGGCACTCGTAGTAGCGGCTGGCGTAGCCCCAGAACGCGTCGACCTTGGTCTCGGGGACCGGGCCGATGCCGAGCTTGCTCAGCCACTCGGGCGCCATCGAGCGCCGGCCGGTGGCATCGACGACCAGGCTGCCGTGCAGCTCGCGGGTCTTCTGGCCGCGACCCTTGCGGTGCTGCTGCAGGCGCAGCCCGACCACGCGCAGGCCGTCGGCGAGGAGCTCGTTGACCGTGCACTCGGTGAGGATGCGGACGCGCGGGTTTTGCTGCAGGCGGCGGCGCAGCGCCCACTCGATCAGGTTGACGCTGCACGAGATCGAGGTCAGCGCCGGCGGGTAGCGGCGCCGCCAGCCGCCGAAGTGGTACCAGCGGGTGTCCGGGCCCCACTTGTACTGCAGCGCCCCGGCGTTGCACAGGTCCTGGCCGAGCTGCGGAAAGATCGTCTCCAGAAGGTGCATCCCCTGGGCCAGCAGGATGTGGGCGTGGCGGCCCTGCGGCTTGCCGGCGCGGAACTTGGGCTGCTCGGGGAGCTGATCGCGCTCCAGGATCGTCACCCGCTCGAAGTACTTGCTGAGCACCGCCGCCGCCGTCATGCCGGCGATGCCGCAGCCGATGACCAGCGCGTGCTGGCTGGGCTCGGGGTTGGGGTCGAGGTTGACCGGGTTCTGATCCGGGCAGCTGTCGGCAAACTGCGCCGGGAAGCTGCCCGAAAAACTGCCCGAGAAGCTCGCCGAGAAGCTGCCCGAAGGGTTGGCCGGATAGACACCCGAGGTATTGCCGGACGTATTTGCTGCCGCGCTCCCCGGCTGGCCGCCCGTGCGGGAACCGGCCGCGCTACCTTCTGGATCTCCGGATGGACTGCTGGGTTTGTGGCTCATGGGCCCGTAGCCTGCGCCTATAGCGATAAGGTGTTTCTAAGGTCTCTTGGAGGCTGCGGCCAAGCCGCGCGGACTGTCTCGCACAGCTATGCCCGAGTGCCCCGAGTACGTCGAGACTGCGCACCTGCCCACAGCATATCCGATCTGCCAAGAAGCCTGACCCGGGCGGCGGTTCGCCCGACGGCGGGCTAAGGGTGGCTCCAGTCGGAGTTCCAGTCCAGCGCCGTATCCCGGGCCATCACGGCATAGCTAGTACTTGCGTGCTTTAGCTGCAGCAGGTTCTCGCGCGCCAGCTCCTTTATGACATCCCGGGCCCCGAACTGCTTGAAGTAGTACTTCCTGGCGCTGCCGGGTGACTTGTGACCGAGCCACAGCGCCAGCTTGAGCAGCGGCAGCAAGGTGAAGGTGCCGGCGCTGCGCCGCTCGGGCGAGAGCGCGCCCCACGGTGCCGGCCACAGGCCGCTGCGCTCGATCTGGGCGAAGATGCGCGTCGCCGCCTCCTTGGACGAGCAGCGGCCGTCGCGGTAGGCGTGCAGCTCGCCCTCGGCGGCGTCGAACAGCGCCGCGAACTCGGGCAGCTCGTAGCCCTGGGCGGCGCGGTAGGGGAACGACTCGGTGATGCTCTCGTCCAGGGGGCTCGACGAGTTGACGATGCGCTGGTGGATCTCCATCTGGCCGAACGGCCCCAGCATGCCGCCGATCATCCACAGCCGGTGCCAGGCGTTCCACAGGGCGAAATCGGTGAACGAGAGGTACGCCCCCGAGACCAGCCGATCGTAGAAGTCGATGTTCTTCTTGGTCCAGGTGTCGACGTAGGCGAACCGCTCGGCCGAGTAATCGCCGTCGGTCGCGGCGCGAATCAGGCGCACCGCGATGGCGTTGATGGCGAACATCGTCACGCCCAGGCCGCTGGAGAACAGCGGATCGACGAAGCCGAAGGCGTGCGGCAGCATACAGAAGCGCTCGCCCACCGCGGTCTGCGACGAGAACTGCAGCTGATCGCTGCTCATCCACGGCTGCGCCGCGGTGGCGTCCTTGAACTGCTCGGCGATCGAGGGGTAGCGGCTGATGAACTGGCGAAACTCCTCCTCGGGGGGCAGGCCGGTGCGCGGGTGGTGGTCGATGTCCAGGTTCAGCCCGACGCTGACCAGGCGGTTGGTCGAGGTCGGGTGGTTGTTGAACGGGATGACCCACATCCAGCCGCGGTCGAACACGTGGTGCAGGGTTCCTTGCGACAGCGGGCTATACAGACCGTGGGTCTTGGGGATGCAGGCGTCGTAGGGCTTGACCCCGACCATGTGAGTGAACAAGCTGCGCGAGCGCGTGCGCAGATTCGGCTGCTGGTCGCGCAGCCCGAAGGTCTGGGCGAGCATCGACTTGAGGCCGCCGGCGTCCACCACGTAGCTGGCGGTGAACTCCTTGCCCTGCTTGGTCCGCAGGCGCACCCCGCCCTTGTCGATCGCGACCTCGGTGATCTCGGTGCGCATCACCGCGCTGGCGCCGTAGGACATCGCCACC
This sequence comes from Pseudomonadota bacterium, assembly GCA_035437965.1. Classification (GTDB taxonomy): domain Bacteria; phylum Myxococcota_A; class Polyangia; order Palsa-1104; family JAEUJZ01; genus CALFML01. The sequence goes on along the minus strand of DAOMZC010000452.1, from coordinate 1,532 downwards.
TGCAGCATGTACGCGTCGACGTCCTGACGGAACATGTGCACGTCGGGGCCGTAGGGCGGCGCGGCGGTCGGATACTGGCTCGACTCCTCGGGGCGCTGGGCCTCGCCGGGGCGGTGGTACATGAACGAGAAGTTGCGCTTGACGCCGTGGCTGGCGCCGACGTAGCGGTTGAGGCGCTGGTAGGTTGCGAGGTTGCCGATCTCGGGGACACCGTAGCGGGCGGCGAGGATGCGGAACAAGATGGTCGTCTCGGGGATGGTCGACTCACCGATCGTGAAGCGGGGGTGGGCGCCCTGCTCGATGAGGAGGACCTTCTGGCCGTGACGGGCGAGGATTGCACCGAGGATCGTGCCGCCGATGCCGGTGCCGAGGATGGCGACATCGTAGCGAGTCCCAGCTTGCAGCGCGGAAACCAACATAAGTCCTCCTTTTTATTGTGAGATGCTGGCGATCGCTTAATTGGTGCGAGCTTGTACTGCGCAGGTTGTAGCCCTTAGCAGGGCAGCGCGCAATGAGCTATGAAAGAAGGTCCCGTCGAGGCCGCTAAAGAGGAGTAGAAATCGCTAGATCGCAGTAGCGGTTGCGAGCGGTTGCCAGAGATTTTGTAGGAAAACGCGGAAGCGGCTATTCGCTACTACTTCAGCCCGCCAAGCCCCATGCGCGTCGAGCGCAGCGCCGCTTCGAAAGCCGGCCGGTTGGTGTAGCCGATGAGCGAGCCGCCGAGCGCCAGGTTCGCCACCGAGACGCCCATGGAGACGAGCTTGGAGCTGACCAGGATGTGCACCTTGAGGCGGGAGCGGTTGGAGGCGACCCACTGGGTGTACATATTGCGGATCTCGGAGTCGTAGCCGTTCATCTCGGCCCAGTCGCAGAACAGATAGAAGACGCGGTGTTGAGGAACGAGCTTGTCGACGATGTCGAGGGTTCGCCGACCCATGATCTTGTCCAGGTGCCCGATGACCTTCATAAGGACAATATCGGGCTTCGGGGCAGTGACCAGCGACTCCCCTTTCCCCGAATTATATTGTTCCAACACTTCAGGCGGTATCATGGTCTCGTCGGAGCGATCGCTCAGGATGGTGCGATATTCATCATACACCAAAGGCCCGCGGGCGCGCATCAGCGGAGTTTGATGAGATTTCGCCAGGCGACTGGTCGGGTGGTTTTCGGCGACTTGGCCGGCGACTTGGCCGGGCGAGCGCGACCTTGAGGCAGGAAATTTGACACACAAGTGCGCTGCAGTAAGGTTTCATCCTACATGTGGGCAGGAACCGACCAATGAACAGCGCACCCGTCATTTCGCTAGAGCCGCGACTTGAGCCTGGGCCCGAGAGCCTGGGCGAGAGCCTGGCTGACTCCCACGCCTACTTGGAGGGGCAGCGCGCCGCCTCCGGTCCCCGACCGGTACGCAGCGCGGTGAGCCTGAGGGGCCTGCCAAACGCGGCTTCGGGGTCGATTTCGGGCTCAGGTTCGGGCTCGGTTTCGGGCTCGATTTCAGGTTCGGGTTCGGGCTCGGTTTCGGGCGCATTGCT
>DAOMZC010000451.1:0-5707 GCA_035437965.1 Pseudomonadota bacterium | reverse complement strand
GCGCCGCCGATGCGGCCGACTCCCGCGCCGGTGGCCCCAGGGCCGAGCCTCATGACCTCGTCTCCCGAGGTCCCGCGGTCGACTCTGATGGGTATGCCGACGGTGCAGCAGCTGGGTACGCCGAGCCTGCGGCCGCCCGCGCCCACTCCGGTCAGCGTCAAGGTCAAAGAGCCCGCCGCCAGCCAGCCCCTGGTCCCGGCGGCGATCCCAGCGCCTGCTGCCCCGGCGGTGAGCGCTCGTCCCGAGTCCCAACACGAAGGAAGTCGTATGCCCGAGCCTGTTCGTCCGAGTGCGATCGGCGCTGCTAGCCCTGTCGGGACTGCCGGCGCAGGGATTCCCAGTCAGGTCCCCCAGATGCCCCGCCCGTCGCTCATCCCGCGCGCGCCGGTGCCCGCGCCGGTACTGTCCGCGCTCGAGCGGATTGCCGCCCGCGGCGCCGAGTACGAGGCCATCGCCAAGCTGAGCATCGAGACGATCCAGCAGGTCGCCTGGGAGGTCGTTCCCGAGCTGGCGGAGCTGCTCCTCCGGGCCGAGACCGAGCGCGTAGCCAGAGATCGCAAGGTCTAGCGCAAGGTCCGGCGCAAGGTCCGGCAAGGTCCTGGCGCGAGGCTAAGCTCGAGTCCACACCTCAGCCGGGCTGGCCCGCTCGTGGCATTGTCGCGCTGCGAGCATGGCCGACAGCATGCCTGCCCGAAGCGCCCAAGCTACAGCAGTACCGACTGCGGCCCGAGCGCCGCTTCCCCGGCCCGCCGCCGGGGCTGGGGGCACGGCTCCGCAGCGCTGGCGAGCGTCATCCCGGGCGTCCCGGCTTCTGGGACCTTTGGCACCTCTGAGACCTTGGCCTTCCAGTCGCTCATCCGCAGGTCACTATGCCCCTGAATTTCCTGGCTTTTTGAAAATTTTTCGCAGGTAGTCGCGCCGGTTGACACGAAACATCGCTAGGCTAGAGTTGTAAAATCTTATGCAGAAAATATCGTCCCGGCTATGCTACGGGATGATCTTCATGGTCTTCGTCCATGTTCGTGACGTATCTGGGTCGAGGCAGGTCGTTGAGGCAAATCCTGGGTGGGTGGCGGAATTGAGCACCGATGCAGTAGCTACCGACTGAGACAGTGACGCAGGCCACGCTTCACGCTTCGTCGTCGTTTATATAGGCAAAGTCTCCAGGTTGAGTTTCCAGTCACCGAGGTAAACAGATGCAACACCGCTTGATTCTTCCGCTTCTGTGTTGTTTTGCCGGGTTCGCCCAGACTGCACACGCTGCGCCGCCAATCATCGACAAGAGTCAGGCGGTAGCGGGGCCCCGAGCAGCTGCTGGGACCGGCCTGTGCGGCAGCGTGACCCACTTCATGTCCACGCAGCCGGTGGGCAGCCAAGCCGACGCGGTGATCCTCCTGAACAAGCCGACCACGGATCCGGCGATCTTGGGCCGTACGGCGCGCCTGTTCGACAACATCAACTTCCGCAACGGTCAGCCCAACACCAACGGCGACTTCACCCTGCCCAACTATCGGGATGAGGTCTTCCCCTACAGCCTGGACCCCATGGCGACGCCCATGGGCACCGACTCCAACATCGCCCTCCGCCTGCGCGGCTACTTCAACGTGCCGGCGACGCTCATCGGCAAGACGATCAGCTTCGGCGTCAACTGCGACGACTTCTGCTCGCTGCGCATCGGCACCACCACCCTCATGCCGGCCGGCAACGAGCTCGTCTCGGCGCGCGTCATCAAGCAGGTGACCTTCAAGGACGCCGGCCTGTACCCGATCGAGATGGTCTACTACCAGAACGGCAGCACCGCCTACCTGGAGTGGGCGCGCACCGACACCGCGGTGCCCGAGTGCCCGAATGACATCTGCCAGATCCCGCTCACCGACGCGACCACCTACGCCGGCCAGTTCAAGCTGATCCAGAAGGCCGAGCTCTACAGCGCCATCGTCGGTGAGAACCCGAGCTGCCAGGAGTGCGGAGCGCCGGGCATGGACTGCTCGACCGGCAACTACTGCGGCGACGGGCTGTGCCAGGCCTGCAACGTGCCCGATCACTGCGGCCCGACCTGCACCAAGTGCCAGGCCAACGCCTACATCTGCAAGGCCGGCGCCTGCGTCCAGTGCATCGCCGACGATCAGTGCCCCAACGGCGAGATCTGCAACACCAACGACGGCAAGTGCGTGAGCGCCCCGCCGTGCAGCCGCAATGATCAGTGCCCGTCGCCCTGGATCTGCGATCTGACGACCAACCGCTGCCAGAACCCGCCGCGGCCGTGCACCATGGACTCGATGTGCACCGCGCCGCAGACCTGCGACACGGTCAAGATGGTCTGCCGGACCCCGCCCAGGCAGTGCAACGCCGACTCGGACTGCCTCGCCGGCTACTACTGCGACCTGGCGGACCACCTGTGCAAGCAGAGGCTCGATCGGCACTACGTCGGTGGCCAGGCCGGCTGCAGCATGAGCCAGGGGCACGAGCGCGGCGCCAGCGGCACGGCGACCGGAATGATTGCGCTTTTCGGCCTGGCGATGGTCGGCCTGGGCCTGCGGCTGCGGCGGCGGATGGCTGAGGGGGTCCCGGCGGGCGCGCGCGTAAGTGCGCGAAATCGCTTGGGCCTTGGCCGCGCGGCCTTTCTACTTCCAGTTTTTTTTTGCGCCCTCGCGACTAACGCGAGCGCCCAGACGAGCGGTATCTCCTTAAATGCACAGACTTTTCGCCCCGCGATAGGCCCGGAAAACATCATCACCGTCGAGGGAACCCGTACTCCGGGAAGATGGGTTCCCATGGCCAACGTCCTGTTCGAGTGGGCGTACCGGCCGCTCCGCCTCCTCAACCCCGAAAACAACGAGACCGTAGCCGAGACGATCCCCCACATGCTGACCCTGCACCTGTCGGGCGGCATCGGGCTCACCCGCTGGTTCGCGCTGGGCGTCGATCTGCCGGTGGTCGTGTATCAGGGCTTCGACAGCCAGGGCACGCCGTCGGCGGACGTCCCGGTGGCCCCGGCGTCGGCGGGCATCGCCGACCTGCGCCTGGTCGGCAAGCTGCGCATCCTCAATAACACAGAGAGCGGCCTCGGCCTCGCCTTCGTCCCGCAGATCACCTTCCCGACTGGTAAGGGCGAAGAGTTCCGGGGCGACTCGGCGTTCGGCTTCGAGCCGCGCCTGGCCCTGGACTATAAGACCAAGAGCGGCTTCATCATCGCCCTGAACGCCAGCGTGCTCCTGCGCACCCAGGACCAGCTGGCCCGCAACATCCGGGTCTCGCACCAGGTCCGCTACGGCCTGGGCGCCTACCTGCCGCTGCCCAAGGGCTTCGGCCTGGCCGGCGAAGTCGGCGGTGGCACCAGCTTCTTCAACGCCGAGAGCATCTACACGCCGCTTGAGGCCTACCTGGCCGTGCGCTGGGTCCACCAGAGCGGCATCAACATCAACCTCGGCGGTGGCCCGGGCCTGACCCCGGTGGCCGGCTCGCCGCAGTTCCGCCTGTTCGCGAGCGTCGGCTACCTGCCGCTCGGCCCCAAGAAGAAAGAGCAGATCCGCCCGCGCGTCGTCGACCTCGATCCGGATCGCGACGGCCTCATCGGCGAGAACGACCGCTGCCCCAACGTCTGGGGACCGCCTGAGAACCAGGGCTGCCCGGATGTCGACACCGACAAGGATGGCCTCGTCGATCGGCTGGACAAGTGCCCGCTGGAGCCGGGACCCAAGGAGAACCAGGGCTGCCCGGACAAGGATCGCGATGGCGACGGCCTGGTCGATCGCCTCGACAGCTGCCCCGATGAGCCCGGGCCGCTGGAGAACAATGGCTGTCCGCTGCTCGACACCGACAAGGACACCATTCCGGACAAGGACGACAAGTGCCCGTACGAGCCGGGGCCCAAGGAGCACCAGGGCTGCCCGCCGCCGCGCAAGTACATCAACGTGACCCAGGAGAAGATCGAGCTCCTGCAGAAGATCCAGTTCGCGACGAACAAGGCGACCATCAACCCGGGTCCGTCGTTCGAGCTGCTCGACGAGGTCGTGTCGGTGCTCAAGTCGCGGCCGACGATGCGCGTCCACATCGAGGGTCACACCGACAGCCGCGGCACCCTGAAGTGGAACATGGAGCTGTCCAAGATGCGCGCCGATGCGGTCCGCCTGTACCTGACCAACAAGGGCATCGAGGGCGAGCGGCTCACCTCCGAGGGCTATGGCCCGACGCGGCCGATCGGTGACAACAAGACCAAGGCCGGTCAGGACAAGAACCGCCGCACCGAGTTCGTGATCGTCCAGCAGTAGGCAGCAGTAGCCGCCGCCGCCCGATCAGGTTCGCCTGGTCGGGCGCGGACGCAGCTCTCGGTGGCTGTCCGCGACCGAGCTCTTCCTCTCCCTCCCAACCTGCAGCGGCAGCCAAGGCGCCGCTCAAGATACTTCTACGCCAGCCCGCCTGCAGGGCTTGCTCGGCTGCCCGCGCGAGGGCATAGTACGCGCTGTTCACCGCCGAGGAGACAATGTCGGCCTCTTTACCCAACCTGACCGCCGGTGCTGGCGCCGTGGCTGCCGAGCCAGGCCGCGCGACCGAGGCTGCGGCCGGAGACTGGCTCGCCGGCTTGCAAGCGGCGGGTCTGTCCCCGGCCGAGCTCACCGAGCTCTTGGCCATTGGTGAGCGCCTGCTCGGTGTCAGCGGGGCGGTCGCCGAGTCGATCTCGCCGCGGCTGCGGGTGGCGCTGGCCGCCTACTTCAAGGGTCGGCAGCAAGCCTGCAGCCTGCTCCTGACGCACATCCCGGACTGCCAGACGCCGGTGCAGCAGCTGCTCACCGCGACCCTGCAGGTCTACAGGGCCTGCTACGAGGTCGAGCACGATCCCCAGGCGCCGGTGCACCGAATGCAGGAGCTGACCGCCGCGCTGAAGCCGGTGCAGGAGGCTGCGGACCTGGAGGCGCGGGCGGTGCGTGGCTGCGCCGGGCTGGCGCTCAGTGAGGTGCTGCTGCGCATCGGCGACGTGGGCGCGGCGCGCAACCAGCTGGAGCTGGTGGCCGATGAGCCCGAGATGCCGCCCGGGGTGGCCATCATCGCCCACATGCTGCTCGGCGGCCTGGAGCAGGCGGTGGGGCGCACCGACCTGGCCCTGGGGCACCTGCAGGTCGCGCTCCACCGCGCCGCCGGGCTGGCCGATGAAGAGAGCCTGCTGCGCCTGCTCCTGGTCGGCGTGCTCCTGGCCGACAACCGGCGCTACGCGCTGGCGATGCTCGATGATGTGCAGGCCGGCAAGTACGGCCTGGTGCCAGGAGGGCAGGGGACCGTCGCCCGCCTGCACCGGCTGCTGCAGCTCCTGGCGCAGCGGCCGCCGTTTGACATGCACGGGCGAGCCGAGCTCCGCCAGGCTCTGCGCGGCCTTCAGGATCGTCACCCGAGCGCCGCCTGGGTGCTTTTACTGACCACCCTGTGCGCCGGCGCCCTGGCCGGGGCGGACGAGCCGAGCGACAGCTACGCCGTGCTGATCGAGACCGCCGCCGACCTGCGCTGCAAGTACATGGACGGGGCCGCCGACCTGTGCGACCGCCAGCTGGCGACGCTGCTTGCTCAGCTTGGCCCCGATCGCTTCGAAGAGGTCCTCCTGGAAGCGCAGCACCGCCGCCGCAGTCTCCAGCTCCACCCGCCCGAGCTGTCCTCCGGCGCCAAGGCGTAGCCAACTTTTCAGCACCGAAAAATTTCGCCGCCTCCCGACGGTGAG
>DAOMZC010000450.1:0-5713 GCA_035437965.1 Pseudomonadota bacterium | reverse complement strand
CATCCGGGACTTTACCGCGCGCGCCGCTCGTTGCCAACTGTTCGCCGGCCGGGGGAGCTGCGCTGCGTCCGGTGCCTGGGCAGCCGGCTGTGACAGATCCGCCTAGTGTGTCGCGAGCGCACGGAACCGGCAGCAGTTCTGCCGGCTTGCCCGACGGAAGCGCGCTGGCATATGCGTTGCAACCGCTCACCCCATGAACTACCCATTCGTAGTCGGAGCAGAAGACATCCCGCGGCTCCGCGAGGAGCATGCTTTCTCCGGTCGCCAGCTCGCCGAAGTGGCGCGCCTGCTGGAGGCAGGCCAGGTCGGGCCGTGCGAGCTTATCTGGGAGGTCTTCGTCCGCGACCTCGAGCAGCACATGCAGCATGAAGAAGATCTGTTCCTGCCGGCGTTCGCCCGCACCGGGGTCGGCCCCGACCTGTGGGCGAGCCAGCTGCGCACCGAGCACAAGGAGCTCAGCAGCCGCTGCCAGGCAATCAGCGACGAGCTGGCTAGCCCAGCGGTGGCGCTTCCGCTGTTGCGCGAGCTCAGTCGCCAGCTCATCGAGCACAGCGAGCGCGAGAGCCTGGTTCTCTATCCCTGGCTGGCCACCGTCTGGGCGTCGCAGCGCCCCTTTTGGCAGCCGCACCCCGCAGTGGCAGCGCCGGCGGCGGTGACCCGGTGAGTGGCCCCGACAAGAAGCCGCGCGCCGATGCCTTCGTCTTCTTCGGCGCCACCGGCGACCTCGCCTACAAGAAGATCTTTCCCGCCCTGCAGTCCCTGCTCCGCCGCGGCCGCCTCGAGGTCCCGGTCATCGGGGTCGCCAAGTCGGGCTGGACCCTGGAGCAGTTCCGCGAGCGCGCCCGCAACAGCCTCAGCGAGCACGGCGGCGGCGTCGACGAGGCGGCGTTCGCCGAGCTCTGCCAGCGGCTCCGCTACGTCGATGGCGACTACAATGACGGCAAGACCTTCGACGCGCTCCGCCAGACGCTCGCGGGCGCCGGGCGACCGATCCACTACCTGGCGATTCCTCCCAGCATGTTTCCGGTCGTCATCGAGCACCTGGGACGCTCCGGCTGCGCCAAGGACGCGCGCGTCATCATCGAGAAGCCGTTCGGTCACGACCTGCGCTCGGCGCACGCGCTGAACCAGACCCTGCACACCCTGTTTGACGAGTCGGCGGTCTTCCGCATCGACCACTACCTGGGCAAGGAGGCGGTGCAGAACCTCTTGGTCTTCCGCTTCGCCAACACGTTCCTGGAGCCGATCTGGAACCGCCACTACGTCGAGAGCGTGCAGATTACCATGGCGGAGAAGTTCGGCATCGAAGGGCGCGGCCGCTTCTACGAGGAGTCGGGAGCGATCCGCGACGTGGTGCAGAACCACATGATGCAGGTGGTGGGAATCCTCGCCATGGAGCCGCCGGCCAGCCACTATCACGAGTCGGTGCGCGATGAGCTGGTCAAGGTCTTCCGCCAGACCAAGCCCCTAAGCCCCAAAAGCCTGGTGCGCGGCCAGTTCCGCGGCTACCGGCAGGAGCCCCAGGTGGCCGCGGACTCGCAGGTCGAGACCTACGCCGCGGTCCGCCTGGAGATCGACTCCTGGCGCTGGGAGGGAGTCCCGTTCTTCATCCGCGTCGGCAAGCGGCTGCCGGTGACGACCACCGAGGTGATCGTCGAGCTCAAGCGGCCCCCGCTGTCGAGCCTGGCCGTCGGGGGCGGGAACTACGTGCGCATGCGCCTGGGGCCGCAGATCGCCATCGCCATCGGCGCGCGGGTAAAGAAGCTGGGCGAGGCGATGATCAGCCTGCCCACCGAGCTGTCGCTGGTCCGCTATCCCAAGGGCGACGAGCTGGGGGCCTACGAGCGCCTCCTTGGCGACGCGATGGCCGGCGATGCGACTCTTTTCACCCGGCAGGACGCAGTGGAGGCGGCTTGGGCGGTCGTCGAGCCGGTGCTGGGCAACGTCACGCCGGTACATGAGTACGAACCGGGGACCTGGGGTCCGGCCGCGGCCGACAAGCTGACCGCGGACGTGGGCGGCTGGGCCCACCCGGACAGTGAGGGATAGTCCTTCCTCTTTTTGTTCGGTGCGGGGTCGGGGTGCGGAGAGGAGAAGGGGCGGACCCGGGGGGCCGGGTCCGCGGGTGACTACTTCTTGTCGTCCTTGGCCTTCTTGCTGCGCTTCTTGCCGGACTTGGCGCCATCGCTCTTATCGCTCTGGTCGGGCGAGGCGGGGACCTGGACGGTCTGCGGATCGGCGGTCTTGACGCCCTCGGCCTGCGGCGGGTCGATGATGATGAAGTCGACGCGGCGGTTCTTGGCGCGACCGTCGGCGGTCTTGTTATCGGCGATCGGGTGGGACGGTCCGAAGCCCTGGGCCTCGAGGCGGCTCTGGTCGATGCCGTGCTCGACGAGCCACTTCATGACGCTCTTGGCGCGGCGATCGGACAGATCGACGTTGTGGGCGACCTTGCCGCGGTTGTCGGTATGGCCCTCGACGCGGATCTTCTTGATGTTCTTGGCGAACTTGAGGGCCTCGGATACGGACGTAAGGACCTCGAAGCTCTGCTGCAGGATGACGTCCTTGTTGGTGGCGAAGAACACGGGCTTGACGATGACGATCTGGCCGCTGGTCATGGTGACCAGGCCGGGGCAGCCGTTCTTCTTCGGATCGGTGCTGGGGGCACCGGGCTTGTCGGGGCAGGCGTCGACGGGATCGGGGACGGTGTCCTTGTCGCGATCGCCGGCGGGGCAGCCCTTGCGCTGCGGGTCGGGGTAGGGGCCCTGGGGGACATCGGGGCACATGTCTTCGTGGTCGAAGACGCCGTCCTTGTCGCGGTCGCCGGCGGGGCAGCCCTTGCGCGTCGGGTCGGGGTTTGCACCCTGGGCCTCGTCGGGGCAGAGGTCCTCGTTGTCGTAGATGCCGTCGCCGTCGCGGTCGCCGAGCGGGCAGCCGAGCTTGGCCGGATCGGGGTGGGCGCCCTGGGGGACGTCGGGGCAGAGATCTTCGTTGTCGTAGACGCCGTCGCGGTCGCGGTCGCCGAGCGGACAGCCGAGCCGCTGCGGATCGGGGCGCGGGCCCTTGTGGACGTCGGGGCAGAGGTCCTCGTCATCGACGATGCCGTCGCCGTCGCGATCCTTGACGGGGGCCTTGTCCTTGGGCCAGGGGGCGTAGGCCAGGCGCAGGAGGACGCGGCCGTCGGGAGTGCCGGCCTGGCGCAGGATGCCGACGCCGCCGCCGACGCCGAGCTGGATGATGCGGGCGATGTTGTAGTGGATGCCGAGCAGGGCCTCGACGTTGGTGGTCGGGACCTTGAAGGCGTTGTCGCCGAGGATGGCGGTGGAGGCGACGACCTCGGGGCCGATCGCCAGGCGGATGTTGGTGTTGGCGTAGGCGATCGCGGCGCCGAGCTGCAGCTCGGAGTTGGCCTCGGCGCCGAGGGCGGGATCGCCGAGGTTGGAGTGGGCGCGCAGGAGGACGCCGGCGGTCAGCGACCACATCACCTTGCTGGCCAGACCGCCCAGGACGAGCTTGGGGATGCCGCGGACGACGCTGTCGCTGGAGGTCGAGGGGATCGAGTCGGGGAAGAACTGGCGCCAGGGGAGCCAGACCTCGCCGCCGATGCTGAGTGAGAACGGGCTGCGGTAGGGCTGACCGAACAGCCGCACCATGAGGCCAAAGCGCAGGTCGCCGACGCTGACGCGGTCACTGGCGGCGACGCCGGCGGCGGGGCTGCCGCCCTGATCGACGAGGACCACGGGCAGCGACAGGGTGAGCATGACGCGATCGAGGAACGAGCCGGCGAGGTCGACGTGGCCGATGAGCTGGTGGGCGATGACCGCCTGGCGCTGGCTGAACGTCCCGTCGGTGTTGATCGTGCCGAAGACGAGGGGATTGTGGGCGTAGTTGAGGGTCACGCCGGCGGCGAAGTAGCGGGTCGACGAATACCAGGGATGGTCGACCCAGAACGACCACTCGCCGGCGGCGGTCGGCTCGTAGCGGTTGATCTGGAATCCGGCGCCGGGGGTGGTGGTCTGGGCCTGGGCTGGCGCGGCCGACGCGAGGAGGGCCCCGATCAGTACATAGAGGAACCGAGATAGTTTCCGCATAATTGTCTCCAATTTGGTACGGGATCCTGCGACGCTGGCCTCGCCCGTGAGGGTTGCCATGGATTCCAGGCATCGTCCGCGCGGGCCGGAATACCTAGCTGGGCGCGACCGGAGGAGCGCGCTCCGGCGCGAAAAAAACCCAAGGGAGTTCTTATAGCTATGGTTCGCAAATCAGGCATTGGCCAATCCCGACGCCATGGACTGGGAATGACCCGGATCTAAAGAAGCCCGGGTAGGATATTTTATGAAGATACCTCCCTACAAAACAACAACTTTTTGCCGGCAGGACCGGGCTTTAGCTCGACAATTTGTGAGCTCTACACTCTGTGCAGTTTCGGCTGTGGGCTGTCACTTGCAGCGTATCAAAAAGCGGCAAGCGGCAAGCGGCAAGCGGCAAGCGGCAAGCGGCAAGAAACCCAAGGGCCCGTGTGCGCTGCGGGCGCACATTTTTCCCTTCTTTAATTTAAGGATGCGGGCTGCGGCCGGCTGGCCCGGTGGTAAAATCCCCCGGTCAACTAAGCGGCGAGTAAGGGGGCCTTTACGCCGCGAGCGGGATTGATCTATGCTGGCAAAACCAGCGCAACTCCGCGCACACTACCAATCACAATCGGTATAAGGGGCATCCACTATGGAACTCGCATTCATCGGCCTTGGGAAGATGGGCATGAACATGGTCACCAGGCTCCGTCGGGGCGACCACCGGGTAGTCGCCTATGATCGCAGCGCTGAGCTTGTGACCAAGTCCGAGGCCGTCGGCTGCCAGGGCTCTTCGTCGCTGGAGGACCTCGTGTCCAAGCTCCAGGCGCCGCGAGTTGTCTGGGTCATGGTTCCCTCGGGCGGTCCCACCGAGGACTCGGTGCAGAAGCTCGGCCAGCTCTTGTCCCCGGGCGACATCCTCATCGACGGCGGCAACTCGAACTTCCACGATGACGTGCGCCGCGCCGAGGAGCTCAAGTCCAAGGGCATCCACTACGTGGACGTCGGCACCTCGGGCGGAATCTGGGGCCTGCAGAACGGCTACTGCATGATGGTCGGCGGGCCCAAGGAAGCCGCTGAGAAGCTCAAGCCCATCCTCGACACCCTGGCGCCGCCCGACGGCTGGGCCTACATGGGCACCGCGGGCGCCGGCCACTACGTCAAGATGGTCCACAACGCCATCGAGTACAGCATGATGCAGGGCTACGCCGAGGGCTTCGAGCTCATGAAGAAGTCCGGCTACAACCTGGACCTTGGCCGCATCTCGGACCTGTGGATGCAGGGCAGCGTCATCCGCTCGTGGCTGCTCGAGCTGACCGCCGGCTTCCTCAAGGTGAACCCGAACCTCGACGGCCTGCAGGGCTTCGTGCAGGACTCGGGCGAGGGCCGCTGGACGCTGGTCGAGGCAATCGACCAGGCCGTCCCGGTGCCGACCCTGGCCGCGGCGCTGTTCACCCGCTTCCGCTCTCGCCAAGTCGAGTCGTTTGCTGAGAAGATGCTCGCCGCCATGCGCAACGCGTTCGGTGGCCACGCGGTCAACCGTCGCTAAGATTGCCCGAGACCAAAAGAGGAACACCTGATGAGTATTGATAACATCGTCAAGCACCTGGGCCCCGATGCCCACTCCCTCCTTGATTACAAGTCGA
>DAOMZC010000449.1:0-5724 GCA_035437965.1 Pseudomonadota bacterium | reverse complement strand
CTCGCCTGAGCGATGCTCAACTACGCCCGCCTCGAGGCCGAGCAGGGGCCGGTGCAGGCGCCGCGCGCCGGGCGGACGGGCAAGCCGACCGTCACCCTGCTCGGCGAGATGTTCCCCGTGGATCCGGTGTCGATCGGCCGCATGCTCGAGCCAATGGGACTCGCTGCGGGTCCGGCGGTGCCGACCCGCGAGTGGCGCGAGCTGTACGCGGCGCTCGACTGCGCCGTGGTCGCCGCGATTCATCCTTTCTATACCGCATCGCTGCGCGAGTTCGAGCATGCCGGCCGCGCGATCGTCGGCTCGGCGCCAGTCGGCTGTGACGGGACCGCGGCCTGGCTGGAGGCGATCGGCGCCGCCTGCGGGGTGGCCCGCGACAAGATTGACGCGGCCAAAAATGCAGTGCTTCCGGCAATCCAGGGCGCGCTGGCGGCGCGGCCGATCAAGGCCCGGATCACCCTGTCGGGCTACGAGGGCTCCGAGCTCCTGGTGGCGCGCCTCCTAATCGAGAGCGGAGCCGACGTCCGCTATGTCGGAACCGCCTGCCCGCGCACCCGCTGGTCAGAGCCCGATCAAAAGTGGCTGGAAGCGCGCTCGGTGCGCGTGCAGTACCGCGCCTCGCTGGAGCAGGACCTGGCGGCGCTGCGTGAGTATCAGCCCGAGCTGGCGATTGGTACTACGCCCGTGGTGCAGGCGGCCAAGGAGCAGGGGATCCCGGCTCTTTACTTCACCAACCTCATCTCGGCTCGCCCGCTGATGGGCCCCGCCGGGGCCGGCTCGCTGGCGCAGGTCGTGAACGCCGCGCTGGGCAGCAAGGACCGCTTCACCAAGATGCGCGAGTTCTTCTCGGGCGTGGGCAGCGGCCACGCCACCGGCATCTGGGAAGAGGTGCCGCGCGAGCGTCCGGAGTTCCGCGAGAAGCAGCTTGTCCAGCTGGCCCGCCGCCGCAAGTCCGAGGAGGCAATCGGATGTTGATCCTCGACCACGATCGGGCGGGCGGTTACTGGGGCGCGGTGTACGTGTTCACCGCGATCAAGGGACTGCAGGTGATAATCGACGGCCCGGTCGGCTGCGAGAACCTGCCGGTCACCTCGGTGCTCCACTACACCGACGGGCTACCCCCGCATGAGCTGCCGATTGTGGTGACCGGTCTGGCCGAGGAAGAGCTCGGGCAGAAGGGCACCGAGTCGGCGATGAAGCGGGCGCACAAGGCGCTCGATCCCGCGCTGCCGAGCGTCGTGGTGACCGGCTCGATCGCCGAGATGATTGGCGGCGGCGTCACGCCCGAGGGCACTGGAATCCAGCGCTTCCTGCCGCGTACCATCGACGAAGATCAGTGGCAGAGCGCCAACCGGGCGATGCTCTGGCTGTGGCACCAGTACGGCGGCAAGAACGGCCGCGGCGCCCGCCCGCGTCCGCCTGGGAGCCGCCCGCTGGTGAACATCATCGGACCGAGCTACGGGTACTTCAACACCTGGTCCGATCTGGCCGAAGTGCGCCGCCTCATCGAGGGCATCGGCGCCGAGGTGAACCTCACCTTCCCGCTCGGCAGTCACCTCCTGGATGTACCCCGGCTCGCGGATGCCGAGGTGAACGTGGTGATGTACCGCGAGTACGGACGGCTGCTCGGCGAGGCGCTCGACAAGCCCTATCTGCAGGCACCGATCGGCCTTCACAGCACCACCCAGTTTCTGCACTCGCTCGGCGAGCTCCTGCACCTGGATCCGGCGCCGTTCATCGAGCGCGAGAAGCACACCACGATAAAGCCAATCTGGGATCTGTGGCGCTCGGTGACCCAGGACTTCTTCGGCACCGCGACCTTCGGAATCGTCGCCAACGAGACCTACACGCGCGGCGTGCGCAACTTCCTGGAAGGTGAGCTCGGACTGCCGTGTAACTTCGCCATCGCCCGCAAGCCGGGCGGCAAGACCGACAACCAGGCGGTGCGCGAAGCGGTACAGAAGAATACCCCGCTGATCGTGCTCGGTTCGTACAACGAGCGGATGTATCTGGCCGAGGCGGGCAGCAAGGCCATCTACGTACCGGCCTCATTCCCGGGCACCGCCATCCGCCGCCACACCGGCACGCCGTTCATGGGATACTCCGGCGCTTCCTATCTGGTGCAGGAGGTCTGCAACGCTCTGTTCGACGCGCTGTTCAGCATCTTACCGCTGGGCACAGAGCTCGATAAGGTGGACCCCACGCCCTCGCGGCTGCACCAGGAGCTCGGCTGGGATGAAGAGGCCGAGCTGCTGCTGGACAGGGGGCTGCAGGCCATGCCGGTGCTCACGCGGATCTCGGCCGCCAAGCACCTGCGCGACGCCGCCGAGCTTGCGGCCCGCGCCGCCGGCGAGAAGCGAGTCACTGCCGCGCGCTTCAGGAGCTCGGCGGCGATGCCGGCCCGCCTGGACGCCGCGGTTGCTAGGTCGTCATGAGCGGCTGCGTCTTTTCAATCGGCAGGCCGCAAAAAACTGGACGTGGCAGCCAGCCTGCACTCGCTGCCCACAAGGGAGTTGATTGACATGGCCAATGACCAGGAATCGACCTGCGGCGAGCTGCTCGCGATTATCTCGGTGGGGGGAGGGCCCATGACCTCGGTCTATTCCTTCTCGGCCCGGGACGCTGGGCGGGAGCTCGGGCGGCTGGCGATGGCGCTGCTGCAGGGGCTGCAGCTCGCGCGTCCGCGGCAGCGGGAAGGCGCGCTCGGGGCGGATCGGCGGCGGGTCGGAGCTGCCCACGGCGGGGGTGACCGCGGCGAGCTGGAGCGCCGCCCGGCCTACCGGTCGCTGTGCAGCACCTGGCACTTCCGGCTGCTGCACGCCGCTGCGCTTTTGGTCATCATGCCGCTGGTCGCAGCGACGCGCTTGCTGCCGAGTCGCAGGCATGGGCGACAGAACCAATCCGTGTTCGTTGAGTCCAACGATGCTGTGTTGACTGCACTGGGGTTTGCGCTTACCGGGTAGTCGACAGAGGCCGGGGCAGGTAGCCCCAAGGTACGCCGTATCACTACGGCAATCCTAGCCGCGCAGGATGGGCGCGGGAGACAAGTTGCAACGCTGGAGGTCGCAAGTGGCAGAAGGACAGGTCTCCCCTTCGGGGCTGTCAGAACCAGAGGCAAAGGAGTTCCACAAGATCTTCGTGACGAGTTTTCTCATCTTCACGGCGGTCGCCATTGTCGCCCACGTCCTGGCATGGATGTGGCGGCCGTGGCTCCCCGGCGTGAACGGTTACGGGATGCTCGACGCGGCGCAGACAACCATACAGACGATGTTGTCCTGAGAGGAGCCTAAGATGTGGCGATTATGGCAGCTGTTTGATCCCCGCCAGGCGCTGGTGGGTCTGTTCACCTTCTTGTTCGCGCTGGCCCTGGTGATTCACTTCGTCCTGCTCAGCACGAACCGTTTCAACTGGCTGGAAGGACCCAAGGGCGCGACGACCGTGCAGCGGTCGGCCCTCCCTGCCAGGTAGCATGAAGCAGCCGTCAAGACGGACGGCTCGGGCGTCCTGCCCGAGCCCGTCCGTCTGCGGCCCGGAAAAGCCCCGAAGGACTGCCTCGTGGAGGACTGAATGGCCTTGCTCAGCTTCGAAAGACGATACCGCGTCCGCGGTGGGACGATCGTAGGAGGCGACCTGTTCGACTTCTGGGTAGGTCCTTTCTATGTCGGTTTCTTCGGTGTCACCACCCTGTTCTTCACCATCATCGGCATCGCTCTCATCCTTTGGGGAGCATCGCTCGGAGATACCTGGAACATCTGGAAGATCAACATCGCGCCGCCGCCGATTGAGTACGGGCTGAGCTTCGCCCCGCTCAAGGAGGGAGGGCTGTGGCAGCTCATCACCATCTGCGCCCTGGGCGCATTCATCTCCTGGGCGATGCGGCAGGCGGAGATCTCGCGCAAGCTGGGAATGTCCTATCACATTCCCATCGCCTACAGTGTCGCCATATTCGCCTACTTCTCGCTGGTCGTGATACGGCCGGTCCTGCTCGGCGCCTGGGGCTTCGGCTTTCCCTACGGGATCTTCAGCCACCTCGACTGGGTGTCGAACACCGGGTATCAGTACCTGCACTTTCACTACAACCCGGCGCACATGATCGCCGTCAGCTTCTTTTTTACGACGACGCTGGCGCTGTCCCTGCACGGCGGCTTGATCCTGTCGGCGGTGAATCCGCAGAAAGGCGAGTCGGTAAAGACCGCCGAGTATGAGGACACCTTCTTCCGGGATCACATCGGCTACTCGATCGGTGCTCTGGGCATCCACCGCCTTGGGCTCTTTCTCGCGCTCAGCGCTGGGTTCTGGAGCGCGGTCTGCATCATCATCAGCGGGCCGTTCTGGACGCGCGGCTGGCCTGAGTGGTGGAACTTTTGGCTCAGCCTTCCGGTGTGGAAGTAACTCTGACTCGGAGCCCAATCAACATGGCCCAATACCAGAACATCTTCACCCAGCTTCAGGTCAGCGGTCCGCCGGATCGCGGGCCGCCCATCTCCAACGCCGCGTTCCGGACCCGGGGCACGCGCATCTCCCGCCTCCTTGGGTGGATCGGCAGCGCCCAGCTCGGGCCGATCTACCTTGGCTACCTGGGGGTGGCCTCGCTCATCTGCGGCTTCATCGCCATCGAGATCATCGGCCTTAACATGTGGGCCTCGGTCGGCTGGGACCCGGTGCAGTTCGTGCGTCAGCTGCCGTGGCTGGCGCTAGAGCCGCCGCCGCCGTCGCTGGGGCTTATGGTCATGCCACCGCTCAACGAGGGCGGCTGGTGGCTCATGGCGGGATTTTTCCTCACCACCTCGATCCTGCTGTGGTGGCTGCGCACGTTCCGCCGCGCCAAGGCTTTGGGAATGGGTACGCACGTGGCATGGGCATTCGCCGCCGCGATCTGGCTGTACCTGGTGCTCGGCTTCATTCGGCCGCTGCTGATGGGCAGCTGGGGCGAGGCGGTGCCGTTCGGCATCTTCCCGCACCTGGACTGGACCGCGGCGTTCTCGATCCGCTATGGGAACCTCTTTTATAATCCGTTCCACGCCCTCTCCATCGCCTTCCTGTACGGCTCGACCCTGCTTTTCGCCATGCACGGCGCGACGGTGTTGGCGCTGAGCCACCTGGGCGGCGAGCGCGAGGTCAGCCAGATAGTCGACCGTGGCACCGCGGCCGAGCGCGGGGCGCTGTTCTGGCGCTGGACGATGGGCTTCAACGCTACCTTCGAGTCAATCCACCGCTGGGCATGGTGGTTCGCGGTGCTCTGCCCGCTCACCGGGGGCATCGGCATCCTGCTCACCGGCACGGCGGTGGATAACTGGTACCTCTGGGCGGTAAAGCACAACTTCGCGCCCGAGTATGTCACCGTCTATCAGCCGGTTGCCGACCCGGCGCTGCAGCCGCAGCCGACCGCCAGCAAGCCGGATCCCGCAGCTGCAGCGACGCCGAGCGCGACCCCGGAGGCGGCGACGACTCCGCCCAAGGGCGACGCGCAAGACTTCGCCGCGGTGCCCGGAGTGGTGAGTACCGGCACGAGCAGCGCCCCGCCCGCCGCGCCTGCGGATGGGAAGAACGCGCCGCCCGCCGCCGCGCCTACCGATGGGAAGAACGCGCCGTCCGCCACCGCTCCTGTGGACGGGAAGAACGCGCCGCCTGCCGCCGCGCCGGCGGACGGCAAGAACGCGCCGCCCGTCGCCGCGCCGGCGGACGGCAAGAACGCGACGCCCGCCACCGCTCCTGGGACTGGAAGCG
>DAOMZC010000448.1:0-5736 GCA_035437965.1 Pseudomonadota bacterium | reverse complement strand
GCGAGCCGGCGCGAGCAGGTCGGCGAGCCGAGCGGCGGCGGGCGCAAGCAGGTCGGCGGGGGTCCGGTCGGCGGCCAGGACGGCCAGAACAGGAGGTTGGTTGCGGCGCATTAGCGGGCCTCTCCGGTCGGCGTCGGCTGGGCGGGGGTCGTGGGGTTCTGCGGCGAGCCGGTGGGCACGGGGCCGGGGACCTCGGCGCTCGGCTGGGCCGGGGCCGGGGCCGATGGTTGAGGGGCGACCTCGGCGGCGGGCGGCGGGGCGGCTTGCTGGTCCATCTCGGTGGCGCGGCGGGTCTTGCGCTTGGTCAGCTCGTAGGTGACGTCAAGGCCGATGGCGAGGGTCACGGCGCCGGGCGGCTGGATGGGGTTGGCGTGGTTGGCAGGGTTCGGGCCGATGTGGCGGAAGCCGTGGGTGAAGGTGCCGGCGCGGACGAACAGGGCGAAGCTCTTGGCCAGGTTGCGCAGGTTGCTGACGCCGTACGAGATGAGGCCGGCGGCGACGTTGCCCAGGTAGCCGTTGGCGGGGGTGTAGACCAGGTCGTCGGTGGCGCCGATGCGGATGGTGTGGTTCGGGTGGACCTTGATCGCGAAGGCGAGCACCGCGGTGTTGGCGAGGATCCAGGCGCCGCTGCCCTGGATGCCGACGTCGCGCCGCGCCACGAAGATGCACTGGTCGGTGCTGTAGCGCCAGTACTCGGAGTTGAAGCCGTTGAAAAGGAGTATGTCGAGGCGCTTGCCGAGCGGCACCGCGCCCTGCAGGGCCGCCCCGAGCAGCGCCCGCACGCCGTAGCCGTTGCTGGCCTGGGGCTGCGGCGGCGCGCCGGGCACGGGGTCCTTGGGCGGGACGTTGTCGTCGTAGGTGGCGGTGCAGGTGGTCTGGTCGAGGAGCGGCGTGACGCCGGCGCCGGGGAACGTCAGGCCAATCGGCCAGATGTAAAAGCCCGTCACCTCGGCCTTGAGGGAGATGAACGACAGCGGCGTCACCGAGCCGTAGATGCCGCCGTGGACGTGGGTGGGGGAGATGTAGTTGGCGATGCCGAACTCGAAGTTGGTGAAGTCGAAAAGGAGGCCGGGCTTCTCGACGAACGGCGTGCACACCGACAGGCGCAGCTGGTTCTCAAGGCCAAGGGGGTTGATCGAGCCGACCGTGTAGTGATTGAGGAGCAGCTTCTGCTCCTGGTCGCCGAGGCAGTGCTTGCCGAGGATCGACGTCGACGGCGGACCGGAGCGCAGGCCCACGCGCTGCGCTACGGCACGGCCGGGGCTGTACAGCGCCACTCCCACCACCGCGACAAAGCCCAGGAAAACGGCGAAGGCCCGGGGGCGCGATGCCGATGCTCGGCGGGAGGATTCTTTATCTGCAGGCATTGTGGCTAGGGTACAGCGAGCGGCAGGGAGTTGTCACCGGCTACTGCAGAGGTTGCGCGCGAGGATCCCCCCCTCCACCGGCCCGCAAACCGCTTACCCGCCTAAACCCATGACCTATGATCTGGAGGCTCGCGTTTTTCCCCGTCTGGGTATACACTGCCTGCCCAATTCAGGTAGAAACCCCTCTTTAGAAGGAGTCGTTATGACGCACACGCCGAAGACTGGAGCTGCGACCAGCCGCAAGAAGATCGCGCTAATTGGTGCCGGAAACATCGGGGGCGAGCTCGCCGCGCTGATCGCGCGCAAGGAGCTCGGGGACGTGGTCCTCCTCGACATCCCGGAGAAGGAGGGCCTGTGCAAGGGCAAGGCGCTCGATCTGGAGCAGAACGGGGCCGTGCTCGGCTACGACTGCCGGATCACCGGGACCTCGAACTACGCCGACTGCGCGGGGGCCGACGTGGTGATCGTCACCGCCGGGGTGCCGCGCAAGCCGGGCATGTCGCGCGACGATCTTTTGTCGATAAACCTCAAGATCATGCGCAACGTGGCGCAGAACCTGAAGGAGCACTGCCCCAAGGCGTTCGTCATCATCATCTCGAACCCGCTCGACGCGATGGTCTATGAGTGCGCCAAGCTCACCGGCTTCCCCAAGGGCCAGGTGTGCGGCATGGCGGGCGTGCTCGACTCGGCGCGGCTGCAGCTGTTCCTGGCCCGCGAGCTCAACTGCAGCGTCAAGGACGTGCGGGCGATGGTGCTCGGCGGCCACGGCGATACGATGGTGCCGGTCACCGGGTACTGCACGGTCAACGGCGTGCCGGTCCGGCAGATCATCTCGGCAGAGCGGCTGGCGGCGATCGTCACCCGCACCGCGGGCGGCGGCGGCGAGATTGTCAAGCTCATGGGCACCTCGGCCTACTACGCCCCGGCGACGGCGGCGGTGGCGATGGCGGAGTCGTACCTGCTCGATCAGAAGCGGCTCCTGGCGGCGGCGGTCTACTGCGACGGCGAGTACGGCATCAAGGACCTGTACATCGGCGTGCCGGCGATCATCGGCAGCGGCGGCATCGAGAAGGTCGTCGAGATCACCCTCAACGACGAGGAGAAGGCGGCCCTGCACAAGAGCGTCGCCGCGGTGCGCGAGCTCGTCGACGCCGGAGCGAAGCTGTAGCCATGAACATCCACGAGTATCAGGCCAAGGCGCTGCTGGCCCAGAAGGGCCTGCTGGTGCCGATCTCGCGCTCGGCGCTGAGCGTCGAAGAGGCGGACGAGGCGGCGACCTGGGTGCGCACCCAGACGCACCACCCGGTGGTGGTGGTCAAGGCGCAGATCCACGCCGGCGGGCGCGGCAAGGGCGGCGGCGTCAAGGTCGCCAAGACTCCCGAGGAGACGCAGGCGGCGATCCGCAACATCTTCGGGATGCAGCTTGTCACCCACCAGACCGGGCCGGAGGGCAAGAAGGTCCGGCGGCTGCTCTTGGAGCAGGGGGTGGACATCGCCCGCGAGCTTTACGCGGCGGTGGTGCTGGACCGGCAGAGCGGGCGGCTGGTGCTCATGGCGTCGACCGAAGGCGGCATGGACATCGAGGAAGTGGCGGCGCACACGCCGGAGAAGATCTTCAAGCAGGTCGTCGACCCGATGATCGGGCTAGGCGCCTACCAGGCGCGCGAGCTGGCGTTCGCGCTGGGGCTGAAGGCGGCGGGCATGGAGGCGGTGAGCAGCGCCGCGGCGTTCTTCACCACCATGGTGAAGGCGTTCCAGGAGCTCGACTGCTCGCTGCTCGAAGTAAACCCGCTGGTGCTGACCAAGCAGGGGATAATCATCGCGCTCGACGCCAAGCTGAACATCGACGACAACGCGCTGTACCGGCACCCGGAGCTGGAGGCGCTGCGCGACCTCGATGAAGAGGACCCGGCGGAGACCGAGGCCAAGCGCTTCGACCTGTCGTACGTGAAGCTGACCGGCAACATCGGCTGCATGGTCAACGGCGCGGGGCTGGCGATGGCGACCATGGACATCATCCAGCACTTCGGCGGCATGCCGGCCAACTTCCTCGATGTCGGCGGCGGCGCCACCAAAGAGAAGGTCACCGCGGCGTTCAAGATCATCACCTCGGACCCGGCGGTGCGCGGCATCTTCATCAACATCTTCGGCGGCATCATGAAGTGCGACACCATCGCCAGCGGCGTCATCGCGGCGGTCAAGGAGGTCGGGCTGACGGTGCCGCTGGTGGTGCGGCTAGAGGGCACCAACGTCGAGCAGGGCAAGGCGATCCTGCGCGACTCGGGGCTGAACGTGGTCAGCGCGGCCGATATGGCCGACGGGGCCCAGAAGATTGTCGCGCTGTCACGCGCCACCGGTCAGGCCTAGGGGAGGAGCGAGCATGGCAATCCTTGTAGATAAGAACACCCGCCTGCTGGTGCAGGGCATCACCGGCAAGACCGGCTCCTTCCACACCCAGAAGGCCCTTGAGTACGGGACCAACGTGGTCGCCGGCGTCACCCCGGGCAAGGGCGGCAGCCAGGCCAAGTTCGAGGGCCAGCCGAGCGTGCCGGTCTTCGACACGGTGGCCGACGCGGTGAAGCAGACGGGGGCCAACGCGACCGTCATCTATGTGCCGCCGCCGGTCGCGGCCGACGGCATCCTGGAGGCAATCGCGGCGGGGATCGCGCTGGTGGTGTGCATCACCGAGGGCATCCCGGCCATCGACATGATCCGGGTGCGCCGGGTGCTGGACGCGCAGAGCGGGCCGCACCGCACGCGGCTGGTCGGTCCGAACTGCCCGGGGGTCATCACGCCCGAGCAGTGCAAGATCGGCATCATGCCGGGCTACATCCACAAGGCGGGCGACATCGGCGTGGTCTCGCGCTCGGGCACCCTGACCTATGAGGGCGTGCACCAGCTGACGAGCCTGGGCCTTGGCCAGTCGAGCTGCGTGGGGATCGGCGGCGATCCGGTCAAGGGCATGGACTTCATCGACGTGCTGACGCTGTTCGAGCAGGACCCGGGGACGCGGGCGGTGCTGATGATGGGCGAGATCGGCGGCTCTTCGGAGGAAGAGGCGGCGGCGTTTGCCAAGAAGCACATGAAGAAGCCGGTGGCGGCGTTCATCGCGGGGCAGACGGCACCGCCGGGGCGGCGCATGGGCCACGCGGGGGCGATCATCGCGGGCGGCAAGGGGACGGCGCAGGACAAGATCAGCGCGCTGCGGGATGCGGGGATCGCCGTCGCTCTGACGCCGGCGGAGCTCGGCAAGACGCTGCACTCGGTGCTTCGTTAGCCAGCCTTCACGCAACAGCTTCGTTCAGCTTCGTCCGATAGCGTCGCTCAGCTCGCTCGATAGCGTCGCTCAGCTCGCTCGTTAGCTTCCCTCGATAGTCTGCTTTGGGGTCACCTGCGGAGTATTCATCGGCGCGGGTCCCCCTTCCCTGCGATCCTTTTTTGCCAGCTGGCGCTGACAAAAAAGGATCTCCGGTCGGCCCACGCCTATTTTCCGAAGGAGTTTCTGGGGTGACCGCGGAGTTTGCCAGCTCTGGCGCGGGGCGGGGCTTGGGTTTTTTGCAGGGGGCGGCGGCGGGGCGTAGAGGCTATAATCGGGGTTTTACTCAGTCGTGAGGTCTTGCGATGAGGTTTATCGATCCGAGCAAGCTGCGCCTGCCGACCAAGGAGGAGGCGCTTCCGGGCAGCACCGAGAGGATGCCGGTTCCGGCGCTGCACTACGTCAACCATAATTCCCTCGTGCCGCCGTTTCCGCCGGGCACCGAGGTCGCGATGTTCGGCATGGGCTGCTTCTGGGGGGCGGAGAAGCAGTTCTGGCTGACCCCGGGGGTCTACAGCACGGCGGTCGGTTATGCGGCGGGCCTGACGCCGAACCCCTCGTATATGCAGGTGTGCAGTGGGCGCACGGGGCACAACGAGGTGGTGCGCGTCGTGTTTGACCCCAAGCAGGTCAGCTACGAGCAGCTCCTCAAGGTGTTCTGGGAGGGCCACGACCCGACGCAGGGCATGCGCCAGGGGGCGGACACCGGGACGCAGTACCGCTCGGGCATCTACTGCTTCAGCGCCGCACAGAAGGCCGCCGCCGAGGCCACCCGCGACGCCTACCAGCGCAGCCTGCAAGCCTCGGGCTACTCCACGATTACGACGGAGATCCTGCCGGCCCCCGAGTTTTACTACGCCGAGGAGTACCACCAGCAGTACCTGGCCAAAAACCCCCACGGCTACTGCGGCCACGGCGGCACCGGCATCTCCTGCCCCATCGGCCTGAAGCCCCGCTTCTAATCTACTCCGAGGGCCCCCCTCCACCACTCCTTCGGAAAATAGGCGTGGGCCGACCGGAGCTGCTTTTTTGTCCGCGCCAGCGGGCAAAAAA
>DAOMZC010000447.1:0-5740 GCA_035437965.1 Pseudomonadota bacterium | reverse complement strand
ACGGTGCAGCCGGTCGTCCCCGCGCCGTCCGGCTGGGGCTACGGAACGCCGCTTTACACCGAGAGCGGGGCCTGGGGGACGGTGGCCTGCTCGGCGCGCGCCGCGGACGGAAGGCCGCTGCTGGTGACCAGCGCTCACGTGGTTGGCCTGGACGAGCTGGTCTACGACGGCGGCGTCGAGCCCCCGCTGCTGCTCGGCCGCTGCACCCACCGCCTGCCCACCGCCAGCCGGCAGGAGCTCTACGGGCAGCGCGGCTCCGCCCTGGACGGTCAGCACCTGGTGGATGTCGCCGTCATCGACCTCGAGGCCGGCCTGCTGCGCGGGGCGAGCCCGCTGTCGCCGCAGCGGTTCACGACCGCCGTGGACACCGCCAGCATCGATGAGTGGCTGTTCACCTCGACACCGCTTTACGCCTGGGGGGCGGCGAGCCGAGTCTGGCGGCAGGGCATGGTGGTGTCTTACTGGCCGCGGCGGACGCAGGACGATTATTACGGGCTGTGTCTCATCCAGCAGCAGCCGGTGTCCGAGCCGGGCGACTCGGGCAGCCTCTGGCTCGCCTTGATCGACGGGCAGTACACCACGGTGGGGCTCCACTGGGGGCTGTCCACGGACCGGCGGTCGGTGATGTCGTTTGTGACCGATGGCATCGCGGCGCTCGGCCGCTTGGGAGTGCAGGCGCTGACCCGGTCGCCGTGAGCGGACGCGGCGACCGGTAACGAAGGGAGTGCGGACGGCGGCCGCTCAGGCGCGGCGGGCGGGCTTGGCGCGTCGCGTCGTCTTGGTCGCTTTGGGAGCTGCCTTGGCCTTGCCCCGAGTCGACTTGGCCGACTTGGTCGCCTTGGTCGCCTTGGTCGCCTTGCCCCGGGTCGCCTTCGTCCCCTTGGTCGCTTTGGCCGCCTTGCCCTTGGTCGGCTTGGCGGCTTTGTCCGGCGGGCACGCGGCCACACCACCCCGATAGCCGTAGAGCACCGCGGGAGCGAGCACCAGGTGCTTCTTCACCGCGCCCCACAGCGGATCGCGGTCGTAGCTCTCGCTGAGGCCCTCCTCGAGCAGCGTGTTCATCTGCTTGTAAAGGTCCGGCTGGCCGAAGATCGCGATGTTGCAGCCGGCCATCAGCTGGGCATCATCACCGGCGCCGATCAGGCACTTGTTGGCGACCACGCGAGCGGCTGCATCCAGCGCCGCGGCCTCGTCCGCATCGTCCCAGGTCTCGACCTCCTGGATGCTGTGACCGCCCAGCGCCTTGAGCTTGGTGGTCACCAGGAAGTTGCCGACCCGGCGGGCCGCGTCGGCGGCGTCCGCCATCGGAATCGTCTCATCGAGCATGCGCCAGTTGGTGTGAGTGATCTTCACCTGACCCTGGACCTTGATCTCGGTGACGCCGTGCACCGCGGCCTTGGCGACCGCCTCGAGGTCGGCGATGTAGTCCGCTTTGGCCTTGGCCGAGAGGTTGGTGAGCGCGTCGATGACGCCGATCGCCAGGTACAGCCGCAGGACGTCCACCGGGTGCTCGTCCATGTGGTTGTCGCCGCTCATCGGATCGCGCGGACCGGCGTTGCAGCGCAGGTACGGCAGGCCGGGCACCGGACGTCCGGCCTGGGTCATCGCGCACGACATCATCGCGGAGAAGAACGCCGCCAGGTTGAGGCTGAAGGTCGGGCCCATATTGAGGACGCCGTACACATCGGCCACCGCCTCGTCGATCCAGTACGACCACAAAAGGGCGCTCAAAAGGTTCGGCGACATCGGGCCGTTGGGAGCAAACGAGGGTCCGGTGAACAGCGACCGCACGCCGGCCACGAGCTCGGGGACGAGCTGCTCATCGGCGTGCACCACGTCGTGGCCGCACACCTCGTGGGCCAGGCTGCACCACAGGAGGCTGTGGTTGCGGTAGGTCGCCGGCAGGCTGACCACCGCCACCGGGGTGCCGAAGATCTTCTTCATCGACTCGGAAGTAATCGTATAGGGGCCCTGACCGCCATCGCTCTGGAAGAAGGCGAGCGGCGTCGGCGCCGTCACCTGCGGGACCTGCAGGCTCTCGCGCTTCTTCGCGTTGACGAACGAGCGGTACAGGTTGGACACGACGGCCAGAAATCGCCGCAGCTCCGGCCGCACATCGACCATGCCGGAGAGCGTGCCGTGCTCATAGACCGGCGCGTAGAACTGCTCGATGATCATCGCCCGCTCTTCAGCGGACATATCCTTGCACTGAAGGAGGACACTATCGAGCTCCCGCATAATCGCGGCAGCGTACGTGTCGCGGTAGGCGAGCGGGATCTCGGCCGCGCCGGTCGTCACGGCGGCCTTGATCGCCGCGGCGGTACCAAGCTTGGGGCGAACCCGTGATTCGCTGCCAAACAGGTCCAGCTTGGCCCAGATTTCACATAGCTCGGTGAAGTGTGCGATGTTGACAGCCATCATGTCCTCCTTGGGAATCTGTCTCGAGTTCTACATGGTTTCCCATGGCGCTGTCCAGTATCTTCGTCGGTGAACTCGAGTAGGGAGCGTACCTCCGCTCGTCAGCTCCCCGGGCCGATCGGCTTAGGTCGAGCACTGGTCAGGCTTTGGCCGGCTGCGACCGCGCTAAAGTCGCGTGGCTAAATTAGGAATGGGCGGGCAGATAAATTCTCAAGCCGGACAAAACTCCCGCTTGAAACGGCGCGCCGCTTCCGTGCTATTTTTCGCGTCGCACTTTGCCCAACTTTCCGCCGAACTGCCTGATTCGGCCAGCCGGCCCGCTTGGCGGCTCACACACGCAAGGAGCTTCGGTATGTCGCAGCGCGCCCACCTGTTCACTTCGTGCATGTTCTGGCTCACCGTAACCGCCTCGGTCGTCGGCGCCGCCTGCAGCGGCCCGGCCACCGACACCCCGGACGGCGGCACCGCAGCACCGGACCAGAGCGGTTCGAACGCCGACCTGGCGGAGCCGCCGCTGCCGCCGCACACCCGGCTCATTCACCTGATCTCCTCCGACTACAACATCCCGCCGGGTAGCGAGCGCTATCAGTGCCAGCGCATCACCGCGGACCGCGACCTGTACATCCTGAAGATCACGCCGGTCTCGCCCTCCGGAGTGCACCACGAGGTGCTGGCGATCGATCCGAACAACGGGCCCGATGGGGTAAGCCGCTGCGGCCCGCTGGAGACCAACTGGCGGCCGCTGTTCGCTTCGGGAGTGGGCTCGCCGTCTCTGGTCATGCCCGAAGGGGTCGCCTTGAAGGTGCCCGCGGGCTCCAAGCTCGTGCTCGACCTGCACCTTTTCAACGCGCGGCCGACCGGGGACATCAACGGCACCGCGGCGGTGGACGTCATCGCGGCGGAGACCGATGAGGGATATCAGCTGGCCACCGTGCCGTTCATCGGGCCGGTAAACTTTACCATCAAGGCCCCGGGGACCGTCTCGGGCAGCTGCACGCTGAGCAACGACACCTCGTTCTTCGCCGTCTTCCCGCACATGCACACGACCGGCAAGCACATAAAGATCAGCGCGGGCCGGACCGGCAGCGAGACAGTGGTCTGGGATGATGACTACAACTTCGATGAGCAGCGGTTCGGCGCCTTCCCGGACTGGAAGGGCCCCAAGGCCGTGGCGCTCAAGAAGGGAGAAAAGATCAGCGTCACCTGCACCTACGATCAGTCCGGCTTCGGCAAGCGGTTCGGCGACAGCACCACCGATGAGATGTGCTTCGCCATCTCGTACGTGACCCCGGCGATCAATACGCTCGGCGGCTCGGCGTTCTGTCCGTTCTAGTCTGCGCGCACACTCCGAGCGCGGACGTAAGGTGCTTCCCAAGAAGGACTGGATTTGCAGCAACAGCCTGCTCGTCCCTTTTGGGAAGCACATCTGCACGGGTCAGGCCCCGCGCTGCTCAAGCTGTCCGGTAGAGGCAGAGTGTGAAAAGCGCGGCGTGACCAGTCATCGCTGAGCCGCCGCGCTGCTTGCTTGCGAGCTACTGCCGGCGCCGCCGGCGGGCCAGAAGGAGGCCGGCGCTGCCGAGAAGGAGTCCGGCGGCGGAAGAGGCTCCGGCGCCGCCGAAGCCGGCGACGCTGCAGCCGCCGGTGCCCAGGCCGCTCTTGATGATCGAGGTGTTGTCGACCACAGTCTGCGGCTCGCCGACCTCGAGCAGGGTCTGGATCTGCTGGCTGTAGGGAACCGCGGGGGCGTTCCACTTGTTGGCGTCGGCGTCGGCGGCGGACATCTGCACGACGAAGCCGCTGGCGGTCTGCAGGGTCGCGCTGTCGTAGCGCTCCTTGGAGAAGAAGCCGGCGCAGTGATAGGTCAGCTTGGCCTCGTGAATGTTCGAGTAGTCGGGCAAGCTGGGGTTGTAGCTGAACACCGGGTCCTTGTTCATGTCGGCGGGCGACAGCGTGGTGTAGAGCCGCGTCAGGTACGGAAAGGCGTCGAAGATCTGGCCGGCGTCGAGCGTCGGCTGGACGATCTTGGTGGTGAGCTCGTCGGTGGCGAGCTTGGGATCGAAGGCCATGAGGGCGGCCGCGATGTCGGCGTACTTGCCGGGGTTCTGCTGGCGGTCCTGTCCCAGGTAGAAGCCGATGTTCTGGTAGTACTGGGCCAGGGAGATGTTCTGCGCCTTCAGGGCGGCCGGCTCGGGGATGTAGCGCGCGAGGATCGCGGTGAGCTGGCCGTTGACGCTAAACCCGTTGCTGAGTACCCCCTGCACGTACGACGCCGGGTCCTTGACCTGGGCCAGCACCGCGGCATCGCCGAAGCGTCCAGGACTGTTGAGGACCTTCTGCATGACGCTGCTCTTGCCGGCATACTCGGTCACGAAGGAGTGGCGGCCGTCGGCCTCGCCCACCGCCTTGATGATGACGTCATTATAGTTCTGGCCGGCGGTCAGCCAGTCGATCTGCGAGTCGTTGATCACCGTGTGATAGTAGTTGCGCGGAATGGCGCGCCCGCCGCCGAGCATCCAGACCTGAATGCCCATGTTCGGCTGCGCCGCCACCGAGGTCAGGATGATCGGAATCATCGGCAGATCCGACTGATAGCGCAGCACCACCGGCTGCAGATCGCCCGCCGCCAGGCCCGCCTTGAGCCGCAGGGCGAGGAAGAAGGCGCCCGGATGCAGGTAGGGCGCGGCGGCGTCCAGGGTGCCGGTGGGGATGAAGTAGTGGTTGTCGTTCAGCCACTGCACCATCAGATCCTTGTTGTCCGCCTTGAGCACCGCGTAGTCATAGGGGCCTACGGAGTCCTGCAGGACCAGCGGGCTCGGGGGCGACTGGGGGCTGGGGGGCGCGCCGGAGTCCGCCGAGCCGAAGGCGGCGGTCGGGGAGGAGTTGCGGCTTGGATTGTTGCCGCACTCATCGTAGACCCGGGTCAGGCGGTACTTGGGCTGGGTGGTGGAGAGGAGCTGCGAGAAGAGCTCGTCGACGCCGACCTCAATGCCGTCGGTGCCGGCCTTGGTCTTGGGCACCGCCGGGAGCGGCAGCAGCCAGCCGAACTCACCGGGCTTGCCCGAGTACTGGACCTGGATGTAGGCGGTGACCTGACCGTTCTGGTGGGCAAACAGGATGCGCTCGCCGGCCTGGACGATGGGCACCGAGGGATCGGGCGGGGCGAAGCAGCCGCAGGCCGCGGCGGTCGACGGGGAGAGCGCGCCCGCCGCGGTCAGGCAGAGCGCCGTCCCGCCAGCAGCGGCGAGCAGGCGAGCGGTAAAAGAAGAACGGAGGGTTCTACGCATCGAGATCTCCTACCAGAGCCAGAGGGAAGAATAAGGAT
>DAOMZC010000446.1:0-5748 GCA_035437965.1 Pseudomonadota bacterium | reverse complement strand
CCAGCTGGCGCTGACAAAAAAGGATCTCCGGTCGGCCCACGCCTTTTGGCTCCCGCAGGAGTTTTAGGATGTGCCCCTGGGGAAGGGAGGAGGGGGGAGGGAGGAAGGCTTACGGATTAGCGGTGGGTGGAGTGGCGGAAGATGGTGTAGAGGATCTTGGCGCCGGCGCCGATGCTGCCGCGGACGGTCTGGGAGATCTTGGACTCGCCGCCGCGGCGGCGGTGGTAGCGGACGGGGACTTCGGCGATGCGCAGGCCGCGCTGGACGGCTTTGACTTGCATCTCGACGGTCCAGCCGTAGTCGGTGTCGCTCATGCCGAGGGCGAGGAGCGCGGGGTAGCGGATGGCGCGGAAGGGGCCGAGGTCGGTGTACTTCTGGCCGTAGACGGCGCGGATGAGGTTTACGGCGACGGCGTTGCCCACGCGCTGGGCGGGGGCGAGGGAGCCGGGCTCGGCGAGGCCGAGGGTGCGCGAGCCGATGGCGAGGTCGGCGCCGGCGAGGATGGCGTCGATGAGGCGGCCGAGGTCGGCGGGGTCGTCGGAGCCGTCGGCGTCCATGAAGACGACGAGGTCGGGGTGGACCTTCTGCTGCTCGATGAAGCGGAGGCCGCGCAGGCAGGCGGCGCCGTAGCCGCGCTCGGGCTCGCGGACGCAGAGGGCGCCGTGCTGCTCGGCGATGGCGGCGGTCTGGTCGGTGGAGCCGTTGTCGATGACGACGAGGTGGCGGACGGGCTGGCCGGCGGCGCGCACGGCGGCGGCGACGTGGCCGATGGTCGCCTCCTCGTTGAGGGCGGGGATGAGGATGTCGACGACGAGGCGTGATTTCTCAAGCGTGTGGGGTGCCACGGAACATCTGCCAAAGGGTGAGGAGGACTTCAAACAGGATGAGCAGCACGACGGTCACCTCCAGGCGCCAGGTGCTGCGGTGCTGGGAGAGGTCGACCAGGAGCACGAGGTTCTCCTGGATCATGCGCAGCTTGGCTTCGAGGGCGCGGAAGCGGTCGTCGAGCTCGAGCTCGAGGCGGAGGCTGCTGTAGAGGCGGTCGAGGCTCTGGACCTCCCAGGCGGCGTCGGGCTTGTCGAAAAGGGCGAGGGTGGCGATGACGCCGTTCTTGGTGGCGATGCAGGAGCCGATGAACTTGACGAGGTCGCCGACGCGGCCGGGGAGGCGGCCGGCGATCTGCAGGCTGCGGGTGATCGCCTCGGAGCGGCTGAGGATCTCCTGGACGTCCTCCTCGTAGCTGCGGCTTCCCAAGGCTGGCCAGCGGCCGGGCTGGATCATTGAGCGGCTTGAACCGCGACAGGCCCGGCGCATGCAAGAAGCTGCACGCGCTGACGATGACCGGCATGATGACCGCGCCGCGCTGTTCTGCCGCCGCCAGAAGCGGTGGCAGCAGATCGCTGGCGATGAAGTCGGAGGCCAAAAAATCCGCGCTGACCAGGAGTATCGCCACCTGGGACGCCGCGATCGCCTGCCGGATTTCCGCACGGCCATGACTGCCGGCGTGAACCTGGGTGTCGTCCCAGAGCTCCACGGCGCCGTCTCGCTCCAGGGACCGCAGATGGACGCGTAGTCGCTCCAGCCACCGCTTGTCCTTCTGGCAGTAGCCGATGAAGACTCTCATGACTCTCCCAGGCCTACCCGTGACAGGAGGTCCGCACCGCGACGGTCAGGGCTGGCCCGGCTTGGTCTTTAGCTCGGGCAGCTCGAGCGCCGTGGTAATCTTGTCGGGATCGGTCTCGCCGTTGAGGTTGACGATGACCAGCCTGCCGGCGCCCTGCTTCAGGTCATCGCGGAAGTCGTAGACCGCGCCGAGGACGGACAGCCGCCCGGCGTGCATGTCTTCGGCATACTCCAGCATCGCGTACTTCACCTGCTGGTGGACGTTGCCGATGACGTTGGTCAGCCAGCGCTCCTGGAATGTACCCTGGGCCGCCATCCGGTTGACCGCCAGGTGCAGCCCGTCGAGCTCACGGCGGATTCCCGGCTCGATGGTGGTGTAGTCGCTCATCGCCGCCTTCACCGCTCCGCAGCCCACGTGGCCGATTATCAGCAGCAGCGGCGTGTGCAGGTGATGCACGCCGTACTCCACCGATCCGAGCGCAGAGTCGATCTGATTCCCGATATTGCGGACCATGTACAGGTCGTCATCAGGGACCCGCGCAATCGAGTCGGTGTGAAAGCGCGAGTCCGAGCAGGCGACGACCGTGGCCAGCGGGTGCTGCTCATCGCGAAAGCCGGCGAAGAACGCTTTGGGATGGGCTTTTACAAAGGCTCCGTTGTCTTGCAGGATCTTGCGTAGAGTCTTGGTAATGTTGGGAGGAGCCTTCTTCGGACCGCTCTCCTGCGCATGGGCCCAGGTAGAAACGAGACACAGGCAGATCACGAGCAGTACTCGCATGATGACCCCTTCTACCGCCGCAAGGCGCTTGATTTGATGGGTAGCTCAGATCATTTTACGACACGAGTAACTTTAGATGAAGCCTGTTCGACAGGAAAACTTGGGCGGGACTTGCGACTTACCTGCAGGCAGGCAAGGGCCCGGGGTCAGCGACTTTGATGCGGGACCTTTTTGCACAGGACGCCGAAGTAGTCCTCGTAAAGCTTGCAGCGCACACGGTAGCAGCCGGGCTCCTCTTCGAGGAGCAGACCTTTGCTATATAGGGCGCAGTACTCGCCGAAGCTCAGCGGCGCCTGCGGATCGGCAAGGACGCTACCGAGCGCCGCCAAGAGCCCCGGCTGGAGCTGCAGGGCCTTGCGCAGCTGGAGCAGGTGGGAAGTAAAAAGTCCGGCGCTCGCGCCCAGGTTGGCAAGGAGCGCGGCGAGCTCCAGCCCCTGCTCGTAAGCCTCCGACAGCGCCAGCCGCAGGAGGTAGGGGTGCCCGCCGAGCAGCGCGCGGAGCCGGCCGAGCGTCTCGTCTGACGGCGTCTGCCCGTACAGAGCCGCCAGCTGCACGACCTGCTCGGTGGTGAACTCGTCGACGCGGATGGGCGAGGCGAGCGCGAAGAAGGCCGAGTGATCGATGCTCTCCAAAAGCGTCGGCTCGGTCGAGACGGTCACCAGGAGGCGCAGCTTGGACCACGGCTCCTGCGTGAAGCCTTCGACCCAGCCGCGCAGCAAGCTGAAAAAATCATTCTGGAACGGTGAGTCGAGCAGGCGATCGACGTGCTCCAGCGCGAGCAGGACCCGCTGCGGCGCGGCCAGGATGTGCTGCTCCATCGCCCACGACAGCTTGCTCTTGGCGCTGCCGGGCCGTGTCCAGATCTGCTGCGCGGTCTGCTCCCCGCCCGGCAGCGCGAGCAGCTCCAGGAGCCGCTGGCAGAGGCTGTGCAGCAGGCTGTCGAGCGACGCGAAGCTGCTGTCCTCGAGTTTGTGCAGGTTGATCCGCAGCGCCGGCCCCTGCGGCTCCTCGGTGCGCGCGACGTGATCGAGCAGGTAGCTTAGCAGGGTGGTGCAGCCGTAGTTCTCTGGGCCCTGCAGCACCACGGGCGCCCCGGCGCTGCGAAGGCGCGTGAGCGCCTTTTTCTCTTCCTTTTGGCGGTGTACGTAGAAGGCGCGATTAAACGGCGCCCCGGGCGGCGGCGGCGTCCGCGGCGGCGCCGGCCGGGCACCGGGCGCCGGGGCAAGCGGCGCTTCCGCCACTGCGAGCTCCACGAGGTCGTCCGGGCTGCTCAGCCCAAACAGCGCCGCAAGGCCGCGCAAGGTCTCGTACTGCGAAGCGCGCACCGGATCGGCGACGCCGCTGTTGACCGCCCCGCTTTCGTACTTGCGGTAGGTCCTGATGTCGATCTCGATCTCGTGAGCGACCTCCTGCTGGGTCAGCCCGCGGCCTAGTCGTAGTGAGCGCAGGAGCTCGTGTTTGACGCGCATCGCTTTGGATCTTCCGAGACGACCCGGGAGCCGTCAAGCCCGGATTCGCGCGGGCCGCTTCGGCCCGGTTTGGCCCGCTTCGGCCCTGGCAAAAAGGCGGCGAGAAAACGATGCTGACGTCGCTGCCGGCAGCTTTTTGCGCTGTCGCGGCGGCCGGCGCCCGGCGCCCCATAGGGCCGGTTGCCGGTTGACTTCTCCGGGGACCGGCACCAAAATGACCCGCCACCACAGAGGTGCTCGCACGCAGACTTCCCCTTCACTCGCAGGCTTCCCCGCTCGCTCACCCGCTGGGGCCGACTCTGCCGAGCCCGAGATTACGCCACGGTTTCAGGTCGGTGGCACCATCCGCGAGGGCTCCCTGTACGTCGTGCGCCCCGCGGATGCCGAGCTGCCGCAGGCCCTGCGCGAGGGCGAGTTCTGCTACGTGCTGGCCCCCCGGCAGATCGGCAAGTCCAGCCTGCGGCTGCGCACCAAGCGGCAGCTGGAGGCGCAGGGCGTGCGCTGCGTGTCGCTCGATCTGACGCAGTTCGGCGGCCGGCAGGCGACCAGCAGCGAGTGGTACTTCGATCTGACCTACGAAGTCGGCAAGCAGCTCGGCCTGCCCGACGCCACGCTTTACTGGCAGACCCATAGCGAGCTGTCGCCGCTTTACCGCTGGTCGCGGTATCTGCGCGACCTGGTCCTTACGCAAGTCCAGGCGCCGGTGGTCATTTTTCTCGATGAGCTGGATGCGCTCTTGGCGGTTCCGGGCGTGGCGCGCGACGATTTCTTCGCCGCCATCCGGGCCCTGTACAATGCCCGCGCCGACGACGAGATCTACGCCCGCCTGACGTTCTGTCTGTTCGGGGTGGCGATGCCGGGCGATCTGGTCCAGGACGAGCTGCGCACGCCGTTCAACATCGGCCGCTGCATCACCTTGCCGGACTTTACGCGCGCGGAGCTCGCCGCCTTGCGGCCGGGGCTCTTGGGGCTGCAGATCGACGCCGACGAGCTGCTCGATGAGGTCTACTTCTGGACCTCCGGCCACCCCTACATGACGCAGAAGCTGTGCGCCGCTCTGTGCGCCGGCGAGCGCGAGCTGCGCAGCGCCGCCGCCGATGTGCAGCGCGAGGTCGAGCGCCTGTTTCTGCGCCGCGGCCGGGTGCTCGAGACCAACCTCGCCAACGCCGAGAAGTGCTTCGCGCGCGAGCTCGGGAGTCCGCGCATCGCCCAGATGTTGTGGCTTTACGGCCGCCTGTGCGCGCAGGAGCGGGTGCCGGCGCAGGGGCAGGATCCCTGTCAGATGGCGCTGCGGCTGACCGGCATGGCGGCCGAGCGCGGCGGCGAAGATGGCGAGTACCTGACGGTGCGCAACCTGATCTTCGCGCGCGTCTTTGACAGCGCGTGGGTCAAGCAGCGGCAGGCCGAGCGGCTGTTTACCGACTCCATGCTCGCCTGGCTAGAGTCGGGCCGCAACGATGACTTTCTGCTCCGCGGCGAGGCGCTGGTCAAGGCGCAGGAGTGGGCGCACGGTCGCGGCGACATCACTCCCGACGAGCGGCACTTCCTCATCGACAGCCTGCGACTGGCCCACAAAGATGCCGAGCAGCGCGAGCGCGCGCAGGAGGCGCGCCGCAAGGCCGAGGTCGAGAGCGTCCGCCGCGAGCAGCTGGAGGCGCTGTCGCGGACGCGGCGCCAGATCATCATCGTGCTGCTGGTCGCGGTGGTCTGTCTGCTCGCGGCGCTGCTCGTGCTGCGCCATCAGTACGCGCTGACCAAGCACGCCAAAGAGGAGGCCGAGCGGATGCGCGGCGCCGCCGAGGCCTCGCGCGCGCAGGCCGAGCGGGCGCGCGCGCAGGCCGAGCAGTCGGCCCGCCAGGCCGCCACCGCGTATCTCGG
>DAOMZC010000445.1:0-5773 GCA_035437965.1 Pseudomonadota bacterium | reverse complement strand
CCGCTTGACCTCGGGGGTGAACGTCGCCACAGCGAGGATCATCACCGCGCTCAGCACGTCCATGAGCTCGCGCGGGCACAGGGCGTTGACCGCCAGCCCGCCCTGCGACAGCGTGCCGAACAACAGCGCCGCCGCGAGCACCCCGAGCGGTCGGCTCTGCCCGAGCACCGCGACGGCGATCCCGAGATAGCCGACACCCGACGAGAAGCCGTCTTCGTAGTAGTACTTGTAGCCGAGCACGAAGTTGGCCCCGCCGAGGCCCGCGATGCCGCCCGAGAGGACCATCGCCAGGGTGCGCACCCGCCCCAGGTGCAGCCCCGCGGCCTGCGCCGCGTCCGGGTTCAGACCGACAGTGCGCAGGGCGAAGCCGAGGCGCGACCGCCCGAGCAAGACGGCGAACCCGACGACCATGAGCACGCCGAGCAGCAGCGCCGTGTTCACCGCCGAGCCGTGCAGCACCGGCACAAAGCGCGACAGCCGCGACAGCCGCGCCGCCGCCAGCACCGGCGCGGTGTGCACCGACTCCTTGACGAACAGCTGGGCGCCGAGGCCAATCAGGATCGCCCGGACGATGAAGTTGAGCAGGATGGTGACGATCACCTCGTGCGCCCCCGCCCACCACTTGAGCAGCCCGGGCAGCGCGCCGAGCAGCGCCCCGCCGCCGAAGCCGGCCAGCAGCGCCAGCGGGATCGCCACCAAGCCCGGCGTCCCCGCCGGCAGCCCCGCCCCGCACAGCGCCGTGCACAGCGCCCCGGTGATGAGCTGCCCCTCGCCGCCGACGTTGAACAGGCCGGCGCGCAGCGCCACCGCCACCGCAAGGCCGGTGAACAAGAGCGGCGTCGTCTTGAACAGCACCTGCCCCAGGCCGTAGCTGCTGCCCCAGGTCCCCGCCAGCAGCAGCCGGTACACATCCAGCGGCGACTGCCCATAAAGGCGGGTCAGCACCGAGGCCACCGCCATCGCGACCAGCGCCGCCCACAGCACCGGCAGCGCTCGCAGCCCGAGCTGGCGCAGCCCGCTCACCGGGGACTCCTCCAGCCGAGGGCCCAAGCTGCATCTACTTCGGCTCGCCGTGCGCGCACCCGCAGGTCATAGACGAGCCGAGGAGCCCTTGTAAAGGGCCCAAGAGCAGGAAGACACAGGAAGCCATAGGAAAGTGGGGGAAAGTGGGGGAGGGGGGCCCTCGCCGGTTCAGCGAGGGCAGGGGAGCGGTGCGTCAGGCGCTAGGCGTAGCGACGGCGGGCCAGGAGCCCGAGGACCAGCAGCGCCAGTCCCAGCACCGCCAGCGGGCTGTGCGCCCGGGTCGGCGTGGCGCTGCAGCCCGATTCCATCATCGTCATCGGCCGGACCGAGGCGTTGCCCTCGATGCCGACGCTGGCGACCATGTTCGTCGTCCCTTTGAGGCGGATGCCGATCGTCTCGCTCTTCTCGCCGGGGCTCTTGGGCGTGAACAGCACCGGCAGCTTGACGGTGTCGCCCGCGGCGAGCATCGGCGCCACCGCGGCCACGTCGATGACGAAGTCCTCGGTGGCCGGCGGCACGATCTCGATCTCCAGGGCCTGCGCCCCGTTGTTGGTGAGGACGATGAACTTCTGCACCGACATCTCCCCGACGAACGTGTGCTCGAACTTGAGGTCGGTCGGCTGCGCGTCGATCACCGGCGACATCGACGAGCCCTTGAGAGCCACCGTCATCGGCACCTGGACCCCGTCGGCGACCAGCACCAGCGTCGCCGCGCTCATCGACTTGGCGATGTGCGGCGCGAACACCACGCCGATGTCGGTCGACTCCATCGGCATCAGCTTGGTCTTGAACCCGGTCACCACGGTGAAGTCGCCGGCGTCCGGACCTGAGGGCATGAGCATCAGGTTGTCGATGATGATGTTGCCGGTGTTGGTCACCTTGAGCATCTGCGTCGCGCTCTGCTGGCCGACGTAGATCGGCGTGCCGCTGAAGTCCAGGGTGGCCGGCATCACCGACACGTTGGCGAGCACGCCGTTGACGCTCAGCGCGACGACGAACGAGGTCCCGCCCATGACCCCCGGATCATCGGTGTCGAGCTGCAGCTTGCCGGTCGCCGCGCCGACCATGGCCGGGATGCAATCCACGGTGATCGTCACCATCTTGCCCGCCGCCACCTTGGTCCCGTTGGGCGGCAGCGTCGCGGCAAAGATCCCCACCATCGGCGTCAGGCTGCTCTTGAGGATGGTCAGGTCCTTGTTGCCGTTGTTGGTCAGGGTGATGGTCCTGCTGACCTTCTGCTTGACCTTGGCATCGCCGAAGTTGAGCATCGCCGGGTTCAGCTGCCCGACGGCGCCGCTCGCCGAGCCCTTGAGGTCGACGGTCGCCGCGCCGCCGGTCGCCAGATCGGTGACGACGCGCAGGGTCGCGGTGAGCATGCCGGCGCTCCTCGGCTTGAGCGACACCGTCGCGGTCACCGTGCTCCC
Organism: Pseudomonadota bacterium; assembly: GCA_035437965.1. Lineage (GTDB taxonomy): Bacteria > Myxococcota_A > Polyangia > Palsa-1104 > JAEUJZ01 > CALFML01. The sequence continues at coordinate 3,326 of DAOMZC010000445.1, read as the reverse complement.
GGCGCGCAAGAGGAACGGCGTCGGATCGGGCGTGCTGACCGCGAACGACTCGGCGTTCATGCCCATGGTGATCGCGACCTCTTTGACCACCAGATCGCCGTCGCCATCGTTGACCAGGTCGACGGTCTTGTCCGCGCCCGGCTGGCCGATCTCGACGGCGCCGAAGTCGAGCTGGGTGACGCTGACGTGGAACTTGGGCTTGGTGCCGTTGCCGGCCAGGGCGATCGTCTTGTCCGAGGTCGGCATGCCCAGGGGCGGCGGCTCGTTGGTCTTGATGGTCAGGGTGCCGCTGCGCAGGCCGTCCTGCTGCGGCGCGAAGATGAGCTGGAACGCCTTGGTGTCGCGCGCCGCGATGGTCAGCGGCATCATCGCGGTGGGCGCGTTGGGGATGACGAAGTCGGTCTTGTCGGCGGTGATCCCCAGCACCTGGAGGTCCGAGTTGCCCTCGTTGGTGATGTTCACGTCCATCGGCATCCCCATCGCGCCGGTGGGCACGTCGGGCAGCAGCAGCGAGCTGTAGGCGACCTTGGCCTGCGGCGGCCCGGCCAGGGCGCGCACCGGGATGACCAGCGGGCTGTCGGGATCGGTCGAGATGATGGTGATCTCGGTGCTGTAGTCGCCGGGCGTCATCCCCGGCACGAACTTGACGTCGAACGAGTAGGTCGCCCCCGGCGACATCGTGATCTTGGGATCCGGCACCGCCGGAGTCAGCACGAAGTGGGTGGTGTCGCCGATCACCGGCTGGTCCAGGTTTATCGTCGAGGTCCCGGTGTTCTTGAGGCGCACCGTCACCGGCCCGGCGGTCGTCCCCGACTGGATGCCGCCGAAGTTGATCGGCGACAGCGAGACATACAGGTCCCCGAGCGTGGCGCCGTTGAGCGGCGCCTGGATGCGCGGCTGACCGAGCAGCTCGGCAAACAGCGTCGCCTGGTACGTCCCCTTGACCTGGGGCTTGAACCACACATCGGCGGTGAAGGTGGCGTTGACGCCCAGGGTATAGGGGGCGGCCGGCGTCGGGTTCTTGCTCGACTTGAAGATGAACTGGCTGCGCCCCGAGCCGTCGATGCCCAGGCCCGTGACCTGCTGCGTCGCCCCCGAGATGTTGCGGAACGTGATGGTCGTCGGCTTGCTCGTCACCCCGAGGCCGGTGGCCGGGAAGTCGGCTCGCCGCGGCGACTGCAGGACCGGGGCCGACAGGTAGAGGATCGAGTTGGTGATGAGCTCGCCCCCGGCCGAGTTCCACGAGCCGGGGATCGCCGCCTCGTCGGCCGGCAGCATGTTGAGGTCGACGCGCCGCTTGCCGCGCACCGCCAGGATCGTCCCGTCCTGCCAGGAGGCCACCACGGTCGCCCCCGGCTTGGGCATCTGGCCGGTGACGCGCGTGCAGCTGGCACCGCAGGCAAACGCCGTCACCCCATCGACCAGCGGATCGCCCGAGGTGATGGTGCCGCGCTTGGTCGCGGTGGCGACGTTGGCGTTGCCCTGGGTGGTCAGCGCGTACTGCAAAAGGAACGTCCCGCCGACCGGCGGATCGGCGATGAGGCCGGTCTGGAACGTGAACGGCTGGAACAGCAGCACGGCGCCGGTCGGCACCATGTTCATGTAGTCGCCGAGCGCGTTGCCCACCCCGTCGGAGCTCGACAGCCCGTAGTCGCTGCCGAGGACGACCACCAGCTTGTAGGGGACAAGCGACGCTGCCGCCGGATCGGTGAAAGCGGCATCTATATGATCGACACCACCAGGATAAAGGCCGGTCTGGGTTATCTTGTTCTTAACGTACTGCCACCAGGCGGTCTCGCCGGAGCGGGTGCCGGTGACGATGACTGCCTTCTGGGCCCGCGCCTCGCCTGCCAACCCGAGCAGGAGCGACAGTGCCAGCATCATGCCGAGCACGCCGGAGTTTCGTGGTTGAGACATGAAGTCCTCCTTTGGCATCGTGTTTGGACCCCCGAGGGCAGCCGAGGCGGCCCGCGTGAGCCGAGCGATCCGAAATAAGCCTAGGTACGGAAACCTGATGCGATGTCCGTTTCATCGCGGTCTTTAGCACAGATGGTTCTACATAACGACAAAGGAATTCACTGTGGGCAGATCTGGTTCTCTTCTAGATCTACGGCGGAAAAGCGGGCTCTACTTTGTGGATTCCGGACTCAACTACAGAACTCTGTAGCTCAGTCCGCTGACTTAAGGAGTCGAACAGAGGATCTACAGAGCGCCCGACCACCGCCCACCGCCCCGTGGCCCGTCGGTCGAACCGTTAGCAGACTGACGAGCGCCTAGCGCGCACTTAGGGGTCGCAACTATGCTAGATGCTTGAACGTCAGTTCAAAATTTTCTGAAAGACGATTACATGTTGAGCGCCGTCCCGCCTTCGCTTACGCCTGTGCTTGCTTCCCTGGCCGCCACCTCGCCACCCGAGAGTCGGCCCGGGGATGCCCTGCTGGTCGGCCGGCTTGAGGCCGCCGAGCGCCTCGGTCACCAGCCGGGTCGGCTCGCCGCCCTCTATGGCCTGGCCAGCGAGGCCCTCGCGCGCTGCGAGGCCCGCCTGCCCGAGGTGCTGCGCACCGACGGACCCGCCGATGTCCGCGCCGCCGCCGCGCACCTGTTGTCGGGAGGCGGCAAGCGGATCCGGCCGCTGCTCCTCGTGCTGTCCGCTCGCGCCTGTCAGCCCGCGGGGGCGCCGCCGCTGCCGCCGGGGCCGCTGTGCGCGCTCATGGTCGCGGCGGAGCTCGTGCACACCGCCACCCTGCTCCATGACGACGTGCTCGATGTATCGGAGGTGCGGCGCGGCCAGGAGACGGCGCGCATGCGCTGGGGCAACTCGGTGTCGGTGCTGGCCGGGGACTTCGTGCTGACCCGGGCGCTGGAGGAAGTGCTCGGCTCGGGGATCGTGGGGGCGATGCCGGCAGTCCTCAAGACCATCCACTCGATGATCGCCGGCGAGGCGCTGCAGCTGTCGCTGCGCGGGCGCGGTGATGTGCGCATCAGCGACTACCTGGAGGTGGTCGAGGGCAAGACCGCGGCGCTGTTTGCCTTCTGCGGTCGTGCCGGGGCGCTGTGTGCCGGGGCCGCGGCGCCGCCCGAGTCGCGCGCCGCCACCGAGGCGCACGCCGACGTGCTCGCCGACTATGCGCGCCACCTCGGGCAGGCGTTCCAGATCGTCGACGATGTCCTTGATATAGATGGCGATCCGGCGCAGCTCGGCAAGTCGGTGCTGTCCGACCTGCGCGAGGGCAAGCTGACCCTGCCGGTGCTGCTCGCCCTGGAGTCGCGGCCGGCGCTGCGCGAGCACATCCTCAAGATCAGGCGCGAGGACATCACCATTGCCG
>DAOMZC010000444.1:0-5774 GCA_035437965.1 Pseudomonadota bacterium | reverse complement strand
CCGGGTTTACGACATTGCCGAGGGCCGAGGAGGTGGCCCCCGCCACCGCGCTGCCCAGGTAGTTCTGGGGCAGCTTGGCGCCCAGATACTTGTTGGAGCCGGCGGTGACCGCGCTACTCAGCCCGCCCAGGCCGCCCGCCTTGAGGATGCCATACATCGCCTCATCACCGCTGCCGTTGTAGGTGGCAGGGTTTATCGCGGCGCCGAAGGCGGAGTTGATGCTGCCGGTGGCGAAGTTGGTGATGACCTCCTTGCCGACCGACTGCATCAGCGTCGGCGCCACGCCCTCGGTGATGCCGACCGCAGAGGAGAACGCCTTATCGACCCCGGGGACCTTGATGAGGCCCGCGGTAGCCGTCGACACCGCGGTGTTGGCCAGATCCATCCCGGCGTCTTCCACCCCGTAGTCACTGGCCTGCAGCACCATCTTGGTGCCCATGCCGGCCAGCCCGCCCGCCGCCGCGATCAGCGCCGGTGAGGCCGCGCCCGCGGTAGCCACGGTGAGCGCGGCAGTGGTGACGATGGTGACGCCGGCCGCCGCGGCGTTGCTGACCGAGTCCTTGGTCTCCTGGTAGCTCTTGGTGTCCATGCCCTGCCAGCCGAGGCGCCGCTTGAGCTCGGCCTGCTCGGCCGGGGTACCGCCCCCCTTGGCCATCTGCTGGTATTGCTGGTTGAGCAGCTGATTCTGACGGTCCAGGGTCCTACCGCGGTTATTGACTAGATCCATCGCGAAGTTGGAGATCGGGTTTGAGCCGCTGCCGCGCTCGAACTGATACATCTCGTTGGCGCGGGCGACGCGCTCGCCGTCGTTGGCGGCGCGCCCGCGCAGCAGCTGGCGGATCTCCATACCGTCGCGGCCGAGGAGGAAGTTGGGGTCGTTCGCCGCTGCCTGGGTCGCCAGGCCGGCGGCCGGGTTCACGGCTGTCGCCAGCGCCGGCGCACCTTTCCACAGCGCCTTCATGACCGGGTTCTGCATGAACCCGCGCTCGCTCAGGCTGCCGGTGTGCTGGCGGATATCTGTATTGAGATCGACCTCGCTGCCGGGCTTGTAGTCCTTGTCCTTTTTCTGCAGCTCGATGTAGTCCTTATTGAGGGTCGCGAGCTGCTCGGGAGTCAGCCCCTCGCCGTCCTTGCCGCCGAGGACCTTCTTCACCGCTTCCTTGTCGGTGAAAAAGCCGCTGTGCATGGCGTACTTCAGCGCGAAGGCATCGCTCACCGAACCTGTCGATTCCAGCAGCTTGGCCTTCTCATGATCCAGACCCCCGAGGTTGCTATCGAGCATCTGGTCAAAGTCCATGCCGTCGGAGCGGTGGGCGCGCATGGAGCGCAGCGCCGCGATCGGGGCCAGCGGACTGCCAATTAGAGTCAGCCCGCCGACCAGGGCCTTCTCTTCGGTGGTGCTCCCCTCGGGTCCCTTGCCGGGACCATAGTGGGCGTTATACGCCTCCTTCATCTTCTTGATCTCGTCGGGGTTCTTGCCCTCCATCGCCTTGAAGATGGCTTTCTTGTCGGTGAACCAGCCCTCGGTCGCGGCCTTGACGCGGCCGGCATCGGCCCCCGACTTGTCGCCGGCCAGCGCCGCCACCGTGATGTCGCGCTGGGTCCCCGACATTCCTTTGAGGGCGTCCTGGGCGACATCCCCGTTGCCCTGGGACTTGTAGGCCTGGGTCAGCGCCTTGCGATCCTTGCTGTTCTCCAGGATGTCCTGGACCCCGGTGTTGTCGCGCCCCCAGCCGGTGCCCAGGAAGCCGCCGCCGCCGAACAGGCCGCCGTGCAGCTTCTCGTTGATCTTGGCCGCTTCGACTTCGCCCTCCTGGCCGGACAGGTAGCTCTTGGCCAGCTTCTGGTCGGTGCTGCCGAGCTTCTGCGTCAGCATGGCGTCCAGGCTCTCGCCGTTAGGTCCCTTGTACTGCTCCTTGACCGCCTTCAGGACTTCGGGGTCCTTGCAGCTTGCCAGGATGTCCTTGATCTTGCTGGAGTCGGCGCGGCCAAACCAGCCGCCCTGCGAGGCGTTCTTCAGCCCCTCGATGACCGACTTGGCGGGGTCCCCCTGCAGGGCGATCTGCACCTCGCGGGCGCTCTCGTTACTTTGATCGGTGCCGATCTTCTTGGCGATATCGGCGTCCATGTCGCGGCCGAAGTGCAGCTTGTATTCAGCGCGAATCGCGGCGATCTCTTCGGCGGTCTTGCCGCGCAGCGCGCTTGCCACCGCCTTCTTGTCGGTAAACAGGAAGCTGTCCATCGCCTTGCCGATCTCGTTGGCGTCGGCGGCGACTTGCTTGGGATCGGGCGGTCCCTTCTTGACCGCCTCAGTTGCTGCCGGGACAGGCGGGGTTGCAGTCGTCGCGCCGGGGGCCGGAGTCGCGGTGACTGTCGGTGCGACTGTGGGCGCTGCTGTGGGGGCCGCGGTGGGAGCCGCAGTGGGCGCGACTGTCGGTGCTGCTGTTGGTGCTGCGGTCGGCACGGCTCCCGCGGGCTTGGCGGGGCCCGGGGTAGCAGCGGGCGCGCCCGCCGGGGCGCTGTGCGTCAGCCACCCCCACAGAGACTGCGTCGCATGAAGCGGATTCCAGATCGGCTTGGCCGGATCGGCCGGCGCCGAGGTCTGTCCGGCCGGCGCCGGCAGCGACGCGAGCGGCGGCCCTGCTTTAGGCGCGGGTTTGTGCGGAACGACTTGCTGCGGCTCGGCGTCGGCCATGGTGGTGCCTCAACCCCTGTGAAAACTCGGATAGGTTATCGCGCCCACGGGGGTGAGGTTGCTGCGATTGATGAGCGTAGGGAATTCGCTGCTTTGCACGGGCACAAGCCGTAGGTAGCTGCGCCGCACGCCAGGTCCTGATTTGACCTACCTGCGATGCGGCGGGCGATGATGCTAAGATGAACGCCGGCCCGGCAGGCCGGATGAAGGCAGGGGCGGATGACGGCACAGCAAGCGACGGCGGGTAACTTGAGCGAGGTCATGGAGCTTCTCACCCGCGACGGAGTCGCCGTGCGCCGTGCCGTCGATCCGCACTGCCTGCGCTTCGAGTCGATGTTCGGCCCGGAAGCGCCGATGTTCGTGCGCTGGGTAACCGGGGAGCGGCTGGTCCAGGTCGCGCAGAACACTCTGCTCCAGGTCACTCAAGAGTCGCGCCTGGCCGCGGTGGCGCTGCAGCTGGCCAACATCAATCAGCGGCTTGATACCCTTGGCTTCGTGCTCGACTCCGGACCGGGGCCAGCGCATGGGTCGATCGCGTTCCGGTCGCACCTGTTTACCGACTCTGCGGGTCGGCTCGACTACGCGCTGTTGCGGACGCTGCTCATGTTCTGCATAAAGACCGTCGAGCGCACCCTGCCCGCGCTGCAGGCGATAGTCGGCGGCGCACCGATTCCCCCGCCGCCACCGCTGGCGGAAACGGCCCGCCTGGCCGACGCGCTGCGCGGCTTCATTGACTGACGGCTTGGGCGGGAGCGGCGATCAGGGCGCCGGCTCGGCCAGCACCCGCCAGGGCTTGGGAAACCACGCGAAGTGATCCCCCAGGTAGACCAGGCCGTCGAAGAGCAGCCCGTCGCTATCGCCGGGCTCGAGGATCTCCCAGCACAGCCACACGCGCTGCGGCACCAGCAGCGCCGCGATCTCGCGGTAGCCGCCGGGAAAGCTCTGCGCCGCTTCGCTGTCCCGGGCAAGCTCGGTGGCGCGGGCCAGCGCCAAGCGCAGAACAGTATGCGTCGGCCGCAGGGGTAGCATGGGAAGGCTCTGCCACAGCTGCAGGTAGCCGCTGCGCGCCCGCTCGGCCGCGGGGCCGATGAACACCTGGGCGTAGTCGCTCTCGCGGGGCTGCAGGCTGGCCACCAGCCCGCCCCGCTGCCCGTGCTGAGCAGGGTCGGTGAAGCGCGACAGGAGAGCCCACGCCTGCTCATAGATCCGTTCCGTAGGGAGCTCGGAAGCCTGGCCGTCGTTCATCGCATCAGTATATCCTGCAGCCGGGGCGGAGTGGCCGCGCCGCTTGGGTAACTTTATCAATTACAGAGCCTGGGCCCCTAAAACCAGCGGCCTGCTTATCAGATCCACTCCGCTTGCTTATCAACTACACAGCCTTGGGCTTCAAATCCAGCAACTTGCTTATCAGGGCCAAGCGCGTTGCTTATCAATTACAGAGCCTTGGGCCTCGAACTCAGCAGCTTGCTTATCAGGGCCAAGCCGGTTGCTTATCAACTGCAGCGCTTTGAGTCTTGAACCCAGCGACCTGCTTATCAAAGCTCAGCAGCTTGCTTATCAACGGCAGCGCCTTGACTCTCAAACCTGGCGGCTTGATTATCAGCCCTCAAATTTTCCGGGGCAGCTCGACGGCGCGGAAAGATCTGCCACCGACTCTCGACCGGGGCTGAGTTCATCGTGACTGGTTCTCGCCGGCGCAGCGCGCGGCGCGCGGGTTCCAGCCGAGGGCGGCGCCGCCGCGCCTTGCTGGAAAGCAGCGCCGGACCTCGGCAGCGCGCTGGCTGTGTCAGTCGTGCCGTGGTGCCGTCACTTAACCGGGAGCGGCGGCGCGCCTGCCCGAGCTGCGGCTGCGCAGGTTCCCCTGGTAGCGCTCGATGTACGCCTTGGCCGGCACGCGGCGGATCGCTTCGCCGACGACCTCCAGGGCCAGCTCGTCGAGCTTCTTGAAGCGGATGCAGCTCTTGCCCATGTCCAGCTTCTTGCCCGTCTGCGCCCACGCCGCGCGCAGCCACTGCTGCTCGGCCTCGTCGAGGTAGGTGCCCATCAGGTACAGCGACATATAGTTCTTCTGCGACGCGAGCCCCGCGAACGGCAGCGGCTGTTTGGGGTCGCAGTGGTACCCGGGCGGAAAGACGCGGTGCGGTACGTAGTAGCCGATCATGCCGTACTGCATGCCCTCCTCGTAATCGGAGTCGAGGTTCTTGCGGATCACCTCCTGCACGGCGACAAGAGCAGCGCGGCGCTCCGGTGGGAGCTCGGCAAGGTAGTCGGAAACGGTCTGGGCGCTTTTCTGCATGCGCGCAGCCTACCGCGGCACCAGCGGGCGCGGGAATGCAGAAACGTCCTGGTCGCCCAAAACCTCGGCTTCCCCGATATAAAGCGCGCTGATACTATGACCTGGAAGCAGGCCCTGCCGCCCATAACCCCCTCGAAGGAGTGCAGCAAATCATGATCAAGCTGGGAATCATCATCGGAAGCACGCGTCCGGGTCGCAACGCCGAAGCCGTGGCGCGCTGGGTGCACGAGATTGCGAGCAAGCGCAGCGACGCAGAGTTCGAGCTCGTCGATCTGCAGGACTTCAACCTGCCGCTCCTTGATGAGCCGGTGCCGCCGTCGATGGGCCACTACACCAAGCAGCACACCAAGGACTGGGCGGCCAAGGTCGACTCCTTCGACGGCTACGTCTTCGTCACCCCCGAGTACAACCACAGCACCTCGGCGGCGCTCAAGAACGCCATCGACTACCTTTACCGCGAGTGGAACAATAAGGCCGCCGCCTTCGTCAGCTACGGCAGCGCCGGCGGCACCCGCGCCGTCGAGAACCTGCGCCTGGTGATGGGCGAGCTGATGGTCGCCGACGTGCGCGCCCAGGTCCAGCTCTCGCTGTTTACCGACTTTGAGAACTTCAAGGTCTTCAAGCCGGACGCGCGGCGAGCAGACTCCGTCAATACGATGCTCGATCAGCTTATCGCCTGGAGCACGGCGCTCAAGTCGCTGCGCCAGAAATAAGTCTGCCGCGCGGCGCCTACAGCGCGTGGATCATCACGTGCGAGCCGCTGATGAAGCTTGGATCTACATG
>DAOMZC010000443.1:0-5776 GCA_035437965.1 Pseudomonadota bacterium | reverse complement strand
CGAAGCCGGCGCGGACAGCGGCGCGATGGCGAGCGCCAGGCCCACCCCGAGCACGACGGCCGCGAGCGCGACGGCGGCCAGCACCGGCGCGGTCCGCGCCCGGACCAGCGTGGACGGCGAGATTGGCTTGGTCAGCAGCAGCTCGAGCTGCCGCTCTTCGCGCGGGGCAACGAGCGCGCGCAGGAGCTCGGCGAAGCCGGCAAAGAACAGAGCGGCGTAGATCGCCAGGTAGTCATTTAGAAGGAGCAGCGCCGCCGGCCCCTGGATGGCGAAGCTTTTCTCAAGCACGGACAGCGCCGCCTGCGGCAGGCGCGGTACCAGAAGGTGCGTCACTGCGATCATGGCCGCGCCGGCAACGAGACCGACCAGCGGCCCACGGAGCGCGCCGGCGCGGGCTTCGATGAGGAAATACAAGCGAAGGGAGGGAGTCGTGGCCATGTCACACCTCCAGCCGGCGGGCGGCCGCGGCCCCAGCGAGTGCCGCGCCGAGCGTGAGGACGCAGAGCGCGGCCATCGGCGCGAGGATGTGGATCGGGGCGAGCGCGCCCAGGTGCGCCAGCGCCTCCACACCCAGCGAGAACGGATTGAAGAGGGACGCGGTCCGCCAGGCGGGCTGATAAAACCCGGCGAACGATCCGCCCATGAGCGCGAAGAGACCAAGGAGGCTGGTGAGCATTGCCAGGGAGCGCTTCTTGATGAAGACGCCGACCGCAGCGGCGAGCGCCGCGGCGAACAGCACGGTAAACAGGTGCAGGCTCATGGAGGCGAAGAACACCCCCGGCCGGAAGCCCGCTACGGCGCGGACGAAGTACAAGCTGCCGACCAGGTGAGCGCCTACGTACAACGTGCCAAGGACCGCAAGCACCGACGCCAGCCGCGCCAGGAAGTAGCGCCCGCGGTGGACGGGCTTGGACCACAGCAGCGGCAGCACACCGGTGTCCCGCTCGCGCGAAAGGAGGCCGCCGGCGGTGACGACCGCGGCCACGACCGCGATCTTGTTCATCGTCAGATCGGTCCACATGTACAGAAACAGCGCAAACCGGTCGCTGGTGCCAAACCAGGTCTTGATCGCCGCCAACATGTGCTCCGGCGGCTGCGCCAGCAGCACCGGCATCACCAGCACGGCGTAGACATAAAGACCCATGATCACCTGGACCTTGCGCTCGCGGAGAAGGGCCCGGTAATCAAGATAGATGATCCGGATCATGCGGCCTCCTTGCGCGCGAGCGCCAGGTAGAGCTCTTCCATCGAAGCTGCGCCGTGCGCCCGGCGCAGCTCGGCGACCTCGCCCGCGGCGACGAGACGGCTGTGGTGCAGCACCGCCACGCGCCGGCACAGGGTCTCGATGTCGGACAGGATATGCGATGAGAACAAAATGGTGACTCCCTGCTCGGTCGCCAGCTTGCGCAGGAGCATAAGCAGCTCGTGCCGGCCCAGCGGATCCAGGCCGGAGGTCGGCTCGTCGAGGAAGAGGACGCGCGGCTCGTTGACCAGCGCCTGCGCCATTCCCACCTTCTGCGCCCTCCCGGCCGAGTACCTCCGCAGCTTGCGAGCGGCGAAGGCGCCCAGGCCAAACTGCTCGATCAGCAAGTCCGCCCGAGCGCGCGCCGGGCGGAGCTCCATTCCGAACATGGCTCCGACATAGATCAGGAACTCGCGGGCGGTCAGGTTCGCGGGCAGAGCATAGCTTGCCGGCAAGAAGCCGCAGGCGCGCCGCACCTGCAAGGAATCCTTCTGGATGTCATGCCCGAGGACGCGTGCGCTTCCGGAAGTCGGCGCCGTAAGTCCCAGCAGCATGCGCAGCGTCGTGGTCTTGCCCGCGCCGTTGTGCCCGAGAAAGCCGAAGATCTCCCCCGGCTCGACGGAGAAGCTGACATTATTGACTGCGACAAATGACCCGAACCGCTTGGTCAGGCCGTCCATTTCGATGGCTCCCATGTTCATTCCCTACGACTTTCGCCCGCAATGTGGGCGGGCTCTCATCTACGTTCACTTCCTGAGACTCGCATCCGGAGCGGCGGCGAGCGAGCGGGCAAACATCTCGACGACTGCATCGAGCAGGCGCTCCCGCCCAAAGAGGCCGCCGGTTGCGGCCGCGGCGTGCGGGTGCACCGCCCGCAGCAGCGAGATGAGGAACGGCACCGCATCGATGTCGAGGTCGGCGCGGATCTCGCCCCGGGCGATGCCCTCCTCGACCCAGGAGCGCAAGAGGGCAATCTGACCCTGGGCGGCGCGCTGCTGCTCCTCGGCGGCGCTGAGCGGGCGGAGCACGCGCAGCTCGGGGTCGTCGCGCATGAGGCGCTCGAACAGCGGCTCGCGGTCCATCTCGCGAAACGCGAACTTCAAGGTCATGGTCAGCCGCTGCAGCGGCGAAGGCAGGCTCGCCACCTCGGCGGCGAAGCGCTGCCCCGCTGCTTCCAGGACCTCGCGCGCGACCTCCTGCAGCAGGGCCTCCTTGTCGGAAAACTCAAGGTACAGAGCGCCCTTGGCGCAGCCCGCCTCCTGCGCGATGGCATCAAGGCGGCTGCCCTTGAAACCAGACCGCGCGAAGTGCTTCCTGGCCACGTCAAGGACGCGGCGCCGACGGCTGGGATCTCGTTTGTTCATCGTAATGACTAAAATGACCCATTTGGTCATAAAAGTCAAGACGCGCCCGAACGAGTGGATTTAGAGAAGCCAGCCAGCTGCTTCCAGCGCTGGCCCGTCGCTGCGCGACCTCTCTGGAACCCTAGTCTGCGTCTGTCGACGGAGAGAACTGTTCACGGTGAACTATCGACTTGGCGTGCGCCGCCGCCAGCGCCCCGGCGAGCTGCCAGCCGACGGTAATCGTCTCCATCTGCGGGAGCCGGCCGCGGTTCTGCTGCAGGCGCTCGGACAGCGTCTCGCCGTCGAGGTACTCCATCACCAGGTAGAGGCTGCCCGCGGTGGACTTGCCGACATCGAAGATCTGCACCACGCCGGGGTGGTTGACGGCGTTGACCGCGCGCGCCTCGTTGATGAAGCGGCGCACTACGTCCTCGCGCTCGGCGTACTCGGGCAGGAGGAGCTTGATCGCGACACGGCGGTTGATGCTGGGCTTGAGCGCTTCATAGACGGCGCCCATACCGCCCTTGCCGATCAGCCGCAATATCTCATAGTCCCCGAGCTTGCTGCCAATCACCGACGGATCTCCAGTTGAGAGAACTCCCCGGCACGATTATAGATCTAACGGCGAATCGCCCGCAACGAGTTAGGGCGAGGCAGCGCGCAAGTTGGCTCGGAGACGGACAAGCCGCCGCTGCCGCCGCCACGGAATACGGCCTTCTGACGGGTAGCGGCAAAGTCGCAGGCAAGGTCGCTGGCAAGGTCGCTGGCAAGGTCGCTGGCGGGTGGCGGGGCGGGGTCGATGGCGGGAAAGGGCGGAGAATGCCCGGCTCCGTAGGCGGCCGGCGTACTATGCTGCGCAGGTGAGCAAAGCGTTTACCCGCGATGATGCGGCAGATGCTCAGGTCATCGTGCCGGCCCGCCCGCCCCTGCCGCCGGGCGTTCAGAACTACGTGACGCCGCGCGGCCTTGCGCTCCTCCGCGACGAGCTTGCCGAGCGGCACGCCGAGCGCGCGCGCGCCGGGCCCGGACAGGTTCAGGCGCCGGCGCAGACTGAGGCCCTGGCCGGCGCTGACGCCGAGCGCGCCGTGAGCCTGGCCGTGTCCAGCGCGCGCCTCGCCGAGCTTGAGGCCCGCGTGGCCTCCGCCGTGCTCGTCGAGCCGTCCGCCCAGCCGCGCGATGAGGTGCGCTTTGGCGCGCAGGTTACGGTGCGCAACCAGGCGGGGGTGGAGCGCGCCTACCGCCTCGTCGGGGTCGATGAAGCCGATGGCGCGCACGGACTTGTGGCCTTCGTGTCGCCGCTTGCCCGCGCGCTCCTAGGTCGGCGGGTCGGCGAGCTGGCGACGCTGCGGACGCCGCGCGGCGAAGAGGAGCTGGAGGTCGTCGCCATCAGCTATGACTGAGCTTGCGCTCTGGTCGCGGACTCCTTTTTGGGGCACGCAGCAGAGTCACCGGACAGCGCTACGGCCCTTCGCGCCGGATCGCGCGCGGCTAGCGGGCAAGCCCCAGCATGCGCGCAAAAGCCACCCCCGCGGCGCGCAAGGAAGGCGCCGCGAACAGCACCCAGCCAAAGCAGACATAGTGAAACGTCAGCGCTGCGGACACGCCGCGCCGCAGCGGCCCCGGGGACGGTGGCGGCGGCCGCACTCGCCGCGCCAGCTGCCCGAGCCCCAGACCCACGCCGTGCCACAGCCCCCACACGACGAAATGCCACGCCGCGCCGTGCCACAGCCCGCACAGCGCCATCACCCCCAGCAGGTTCACCGCCGCGCGCCCGCTGCTCACCCGGCTGCCGCCGAGCGGGATGAACAGGTAGTCGCGGATCCAGCTCGATAGCGAGATGTGCCAGCGCCGCCAGAAGTCCTGCAGGCTGGTGGCCAGGTAGGGCCAGTCGAAGTTCTCTGGGACGCGGTAGCCGTAAAGGCGCGCCGTCCCGATTGCCAGATCGGAGTACCCCGAGAAATCGGCGTAGATCTGCCCCGCGTACGCGTACATGCCGAGCCACAGCCCGAGCGGCGTCACCTGGTCGGGCTGCTGCAGCCGCACCGCCACCGTGGCCAGGGTGTCGGCGATGAGGATCTTCTTGCTCAGGCCGAGCAGGATCCGCCACAGACCCGCGGCCAGATCCTCTTGCGGCAGGCGCTGCGGCACGCTCGGCTCCTGGGCGGTGAACTGCTGGTAGCGCTTGATCGGACCCGCCAGCAGCGTCGGAAAAAATAGCGTGAACAGGAGGAATCGGCGCAGCCCGAGCGGCGCCGCGGGCGGGCCGGCCGTAGCTTCTGGCTGGGCTCCTGGCGCGGCGCTGACCCGGCCCTGGTAGACATCGGTCAGGTAGTGGATGAACTCGAAGGTGAAGAACGAAATCCCCAGCGGCACCCGCAGCTCGGCGGCCAGCCGGCGCTCGACCGCCGCCAGGCTCGCCTGCAGCCCCGCCGCCCCGACCACCGCCGCGCCGTCGGCGAGCGTGCCGAGCAGCCAGCGCGCGTACTTGTAGTAGGCCAGCACCGCCACGCAGCCGCCGAGCGCGACGACGAGCAGCCACGGCCGCCGCTGCCGCCGCAGCGCCTGCCCGACCGCATGGACCAGCCCCGCCAGGCCGAGGATGAGCAGGGCGTGCGGCCAGTAGGGCGCGGCATAAAAGCCCAGGCTGGTCAAAAGCAGCAGCGTCGGCCGCAGCCGCGCCGGCAGCGCCCAATAAGCGACCACGCTGACGACCAGCAGCAGCTGATAGGACAGGCTGGTCAGCTGCACCGCCGGCTACCTTGCCGGCCCGGCGAGCGCCCGCAGCCGCGGGGCGAGCTCGCGCGCCAGCCGTCCCGCCAGGGCGCGGTTACCGGCGGCGGTCAGGTGGTCGAGGTCGAGGAAGTGCGCGGAGGCAATCGCCGGATCGCGGTCATAGGAGAAAAGCGGCACCCCCGCGCGCGCGAAGGCGGCGGCGACCGCGTCCGTCACCCCCGTGTACGCCGGCCCCTCGGCCAGCGCCCCAAGCAGCGCGTGGTTCTGCGGCAGGAGGACCGCCACCGCCTCCAGGTCCGGGTGGGCCCCCAGCCAGCCCGCCAGCACCCGCGTCCACAGGAAGTTCACCGCCGCCGGCGAGTCGAGCGGCACGAAGTCGTAGCTGGCCGCGAACTGCGCCGCCGTGAGGTTGCGCGCCGTCCACGGCCGGTCGCGCAGCGCCTGCTCGTCGGGCCCT
>DAOMZC010000442.1:0-5785 GCA_035437965.1 Pseudomonadota bacterium | reverse complement strand
GGCTCGCCGGGCGCGGACGGGCGGCGCGGGGGCGGGCGCAGCTCGTGCGGGCCGACTTCCGCGCCCTGCCGCTCGCCGACGGGGCGGCCGAGCGCTTCCCGCTCATCGTCTGCCCGTTCAACGGCTTTATGCACCTATACACCCGCCACGACGTCGAGCAGTGCCTGGCCGAGGTGCGGCGGCTGCTCGCGCCCGGCGGGCTGTTCGCCTTCGATGTCTTAAACCCCGACCCGGGGTGGCTGGTGCGCGATCCGCTGCGGCGGTGGTCGCGGACCCGATTCCGCCACCCCGGCACCGGCGAGCGGCTCGTATACACGACGAACCACGTGTACGACGCGGCGGCGCAGATAGCCTGGATCCGCATCTACTATGAGGCCGACCCGGCGCCGGGCCCCGCTTCCGCTCCGGCAAACCCCCGTCCCAGCCCGCCGCGGACCGTCCAGCTCACCCACCGGCAGTTCTACCCGGCCGAGCTGGAGGCGCTCCTGCACTATAACGGCTTCGCGATCGTGCAGAGCGCCGGAGGCTTCGACGGACAGCCAATTTCTTCCGTCAGCGCGGAGCAGGTGATCTGCGCGCGCGTGCGCTGAAGAAAACCCCGTCACAACCGCCGAAAATCGCCCAATTTGAGCGTAGCGACGGTAAAAGTGGCATTCTCCGACGATAATTACGCTCGCTCCCGAAGGTGGCGGCCGACCCCTCGACGAAAAAAAGCGCGAAAATTTTGAGTTTTTTCGCGCAAAACGATTGACAGCCTCGGCGGGGCCGAAATAGTGTCAAGAAAAACCCAACCCCCCTCAGTGTTGGAGGAGAAGTATGGCCGAGAAAGTTGTGAAAATTGGTGTCAAGCGTGAACCTGGCTTCCTGTACTTCCTGCGCGGAACCGACGTCTACAAGACGCCGATGAAGCGGGCGGGCCAAGCCTCGGCGGCAGGCAAGGCCGAGAAGGTCATCGCCGGTAACTTCACCCGTGAAGAGGGGTACCTGTACTTCCTCGATCACCACGGCGACATCGCCCGCGCCAAGCGCGCCGTCGGCGGTCAGAAGCGCAAGAAGCCCAAGACCGAGAAGAAGGCCCCCGCCAAGAAGGTGGCGGCGAAGAAGCCGGCCGCTCGCAAGGCGGTTCCGGCCGTCGCGGCCAAGAAGGCGCCCGCCAAGGCTCCTGCCAAGGCGCCCGCCAAGGCTCCTGCCAAGGCGCCCGCCAAGGCTCCTGCCAAGAAGGCCCCTGCCAAGAAGAAGTAAGCAGGCTTCGCTGTAACGCGGGCTGCGCTCCGTCGCAGCCGGACGAAGGCCGACCCTCCTTGTGAGCGGTTGGCCTTTGTCGTTTCCGGTTGCGATCGGCGCGCCGACTGAGGCGGCGCGCCGGCGCGGTCAGCTGCAGGTGTGAGTGACGTTGTTGCAGGTGAGGGCGCCGCAGTCGGCGTTGCTGAGGCACTGGACGCAGCTGTACGAGGTCGTGTTCTCGCAGCGCGGCCGGGCCATGTCCTTGCAGTCGCCGTCGGCCGCGCACTCGACGCACTTGTCCAGCGCGTTGCACACCGGCTTGGCGCCGTCTTTACAGTCGGCCGCCGCCAGGCACTCGACGCACAGGTGCGAGGTCATGTTGCACTGCGGCGTCGTCGCCCGCCCCATGCAGTCGGCCGTTGCCAGGCACTGCCGGCAGACGTACCCCATCGGGTCGCAGCGGGGCCGGTTCGGGTCCTTGCAGTCGGCGTCCATGGCGCACTCGACGCAGACGTTGTTCAGGCACTGGTAGCCGGGCATGGCGCAGTTGGCCGCCGCCACGCACTGCACGCAGGTGTGGGTGCCGGGGTCGCACTGCGGCTTGCCGGGCACCAGCGCGCAGTCGGCCCCCGCCAGGCACTGCACGCAGCTGTTGGTCGCCAGGTTGCAGCGCCCGCCGGGGCACTGGGCGTCGGCGGTGCAGCCGACGCAGGTGTTGGTCGCCGTCTTGCAGATCGGCGTCGTCCCGCTGCAGCCAGAGTCGTCGACGCACGGCACGCAGGTGTTGTTCGCCGGATTGCACTGCATGTTGGGGCCGCAGTCGCTGTGCTGCAGACACTGCACGCACTGGTGGGCGGGGTTGCGGCAAAATGGCGTCGTCGGCGTGCCGGCGCAGTCGCCGTTGACGGTGCAGGTGACGCAGGTGTTGGTCGCGAGATCGCACGCCGGAGTGGCCGGCGTCCCCGCGCAGTCGGCGTTGCCCAGGCACTGCACGCAGGTGTCGGCGCCGCGGCAGCGCGGCGTCGTCCCGCCGCAGTCGTTGTCGACCAGGCACTGCACGCAGCTGGTGCCGCCCTTGCACAGCCCGCGCGTCCCCGTGCAGGCGGCCGCCGCGCCGCACATGCACTTGCCGGCCACGCAGGCGTTGGCCGTCGCCGTGCTGCAGGCCCCGGTGCAGCTGCCGCAGTAGGCGAAGTTGGTGTTCAGATCCAGGCACATGTTGACCATCGCGCAGCACCTGGGCGCGGTGCCGGCGCCAAGGGTGCAGTTATCGGCGATGTTGTCGCAGTCGTTGTCATTGGTGTCGCACAGCTCGGCGCTCGGGTAGACCGCGGTGTTGTCGCAGACCAGGAACCGGCGGTCCTCGTCGAACGGCGGCTGGACCCGGAAGCCGGTGGTGCTCGAGAACTTGTTGACCTGGCCGCGGTCGCAGCCGGCGACCTTGCCGGCCGTGCAGCTGCCGGTGTTGACGCCGCAGTCGTCGCTGTACTCCTTGAGGTTCTTACCGTCCGGGGCATCGGTGCGGCCGTCGCAGTCCTCGTCGGCCAGGGGCGTGCTCGCGCGGCAGCTCTGCAGGCCCGGCTGGGTCGCCCCGAAGCACTTGGGCGCCGTCACGTTGTCGTCGCGGGTGCCCGGGCAGGCGGTGCGCATCGCATCCGGGGCGTGCTTGCCGGGGATGAGGCCCGAGCACACGCAGCGCCCCGGAAACGGTCCGCCGCTCGGCAGCCCGCAGTCGCCGATGTTGCTGTCGGTGCAGGTCCGCGGGCCGGTCACCGACCCGCGCGTCTCGACCAGCCGCGCGCCCTGGTTGTCGGGGTTCAGCTCGTCGACCAGACCGTCGCAGTCGTCGTCGACGCCGTTGCACAGCTCGGCCGCGAACGGGTGCCTCTGGGCATCGTTGTCGTCGCAGTCGACATCGGCGTTGTAGCCGTCCTTGTCGGCGTCCATGGTGCACGCGGTGTCGCTGTTGCAGTTCTGCGCCTTGCCGTCGCCGCACTTGTCGGGCGCGCCGGGGAAGCTGCGGTATTCGTTGTCGTCGCAGTCGAGCTGCAGGCCACCGGGGTTGCAGCCGGCGCTGGCGTTGGGGAAGCCGTCGCCGTCGACGTCGCAGACCCGGCCGCTGACCATCGCCGGCGGGCAGCCGAGCTGCGGCTTGTTGTCGCAGTCGGCGTCCTGGGCGGTCAGGCCGTCCACCTGCTTGTTGAAGCACAGCCGCCGCAGCGCCGCCGCCACCGAGCCGCCGCCCTCGCTCTTTTTGAGATCGGGGATGATCAGCGTCGCGCCCGGATAGCTCGTCGAGCCCGGGAACACGCCGCGGTCGCTGTCGTCGCAGTCGAGCTGGCCGGGGTGGATGTCGTTCTTGTCGGGGCAGCCGGCCGCGACGTCCATGCGCTGGTAGCCGTCGCCGTCGAGGTCGCAGCTGACGCAGCCGCCGCGCGGGTTGCCGTCGCACGCCCAGTCATGGCTGGGATCGTCGCACTTCTTGAGGGCGCCGGGATGTACGTCGGGGTTGGTGTCGTCGCAGTCGCGCTGGCTGGGCACCGGGTCCTGGGGCGAGTAGCCGTCGCAGTCTTCATCGACGAAGCACGGCACGACCTGGCCGGTGCAGTCGAAGTCGAGCGGGTTGTCGCAGCGCGCCGGCTGGCACACCGCCAGGTTCGACCGCTTGCTGTGATCCGTCGCGCAGCTCTTGCGGTCGGTGCAGGTGCAGCAGTTGCGCGGCCGCGGGTTGCCGTGGAAGCGGCTCGGGTCTTTGTCGTCGCAGTCGGTGGCCTCGTTCTCGCCGTCGCCGTCGCCGTCCTTGCACACCGGCGCCGCCGGCTCGCACGACAGGTCGAGCGCCACGCCGCAGCGCGGGGTCGCCAGCGGGTTTATCTGGACGGCGTAGGTGCCCGCCGGCAGCGGCGGGTCGGAGGGCCCGGGATCGCGGTCGGCGCAGTCGAGCACGTCGAGCTGCGACTGGTACTTGACCTTGGCCGCCAGGTTCTCCATCGGCCACAGCACCGCGTCGGGGAAGTGGTCGAAGTCGCGGTCGTACTCGGGCTTTACCTCCAGCAGGTCGCCGTCGATCTCGGTCGTCCCGGAGGTCTTGGTGAGGGTGGCGAAGAAGTACTCCGAGGTCCGCTGCTGGGGCGCGGGGCCATCG
The DNA here is from genome assembly GCA_035437965.1 of Pseudomonadota bacterium. GTDB lineage: Bacteria > Myxococcota_A > Polyangia > Palsa-1104 > JAEUJZ01 > CALFML01. Next base: position 1,416 of record DAOMZC010000442.1, on the reverse strand, counting down.
GGGGCGAGGGTGCCGGCGGCGGCGCGCACGAACACCAGGAAGCTGCCCGACTGCGACAGCTTGAGGCCCAGGCGCAGCGGCTCGGCGAACAGATCGCGCCCGCTGGTCACCGCCGAGAACGGCTGCACGCCCGACTGATAGACCAGGGTGCGGGTGGCGCGGTCCTGGATCCGCACCTCGTACTGGCTCAGCTGCACGCCCGACGGCGGGCGAACAAGCAGCAGGATGGCATCCTGGTTGTTACAGCCCGCGCTCATCAGCGTAGCGCCGGCAAGCAGCGCCAGCGCCAGCGCCGCCGGTCGCGACCGCTGGCTGACGGCGCGTTCTTCCAAGCTCCCCCCACAAGACAGACCATTCCTGGCGAGGCCGTAAGCAGACATAATTCCCCCCAAGGTACTTCCTGCCATCATATCCCGCCGCGCCCGCGCCCGTATAGCGCCGCGACGACGGCCCGCTAAGTGACCGTCTCCGTGCAGTACTCTGAGGGGATGTCTTGGGGGCCGGCGGGAGGCCGGGCCTAAAACATTGCCCGGCGCAGGGCGGACAGGGGGGCGTCATCGCGCAGGCGCACCGAGTCATCGCCGGTGACCTCGACCCCGAGGCGCTGCAGGCGATCGCGCACCGGCAGCGCCCGCCGCTCGCGCAGAAAGCCGCTCACCTGCTTGCCGCCGGCCGCCTCGTCGAGCGCCGCGAGTACCTCGTCCTCGTCGAGCGGCTCGCGCAGGCTGCGCACCCGCAGCTCGCGCATCACGTCGTCCAGGCTCTGGCGGCCGCGGCTGCGCTCGCGGATGGCGACGTCGGCGAGGAACGCCACGCAGGCGCCGCCCCAGTAGACGCGGGTGTAGCGGTAGCTGTAGCGCAGCCGCGCGCTCTCCTCCCGCAGCGAGCTGCCGTCCTCGGGCTGGCAGAGCCGCCGGAAGCCGTCCCACAGGTCGCCCCAGGTCGCGGTGGCGCTGACCGTCCCGGCGCGCGCCCGCAGCACGTCCTGATAGTAGGTCGTGAAGCCCTCGACGAACCACGGCATGCGGTCGGTGAGCCAGGGGTTGCCGATGTGGAACAGCTCGTGGACGGCCACCCACTCGTCGGGGTTCTCGGCGCGCTCGCAGTCGGCACCGAAGTAGATCACCACCGACGGACGCAGCGGCCGCAGCACGGTGCCGAACAGCGAGGCTTCCTGGCTGCCCGGGACCGGGACCAGGTTCACCAGCACGTGGCGCGGCGTCAGCGTCCCGTAGAACCGATCGACGGCGGACAGCGCCGACCCCACCCAGCTGCGCAGCGCCGCCGATGACAGCCGACGCTCGGCCGGCAGGGTCACCACATGCACCGTGGTGTGGGGCAGCCGGACCTCGCCGAGGTCCTCGATCGTCCCCACCATCACGTAGCCGCCGCCGTCATACTGCGCGGCGTCCATGA
>DAOMZC010000441.1:0-5797 GCA_035437965.1 Pseudomonadota bacterium | reverse complement strand
GAACCCCGAGCGCTTCGACCCCGGGCGCTTCGCGCCGCCGCGCGAGGAGCACAAGAAGACCAACTACGCCCTCATCGGCTTTGGCGGCGGCAAGCACCGGTGCATCGGCATGGCGTTCGCGTACCTGCAGGTGCGCGCCATCATGAGCTACCTGCTTCGCCACTTCGAGCTCGAGCTGGTGAGCCGCGAGCCGCGTCCCGACTACTCGGGCTTCGTCATCGGGCCGATCCAGCCGTGCCTTGTCCGCTACCGCCGGCGCAAGGCGCAGGCGCAGGTCGTTCCCGCGGATCGCTCGGCGGCTGCCGCGACGCAAACCCAAACTCCGAGCGCGCTCTAGGCGCCCGCGTCCGTAGGAGTAAACGATGATTCGCTACGACGGCAAGTCCACCTCGGCTGGCTCCGGTCCGCCCAGCTTCCTCGAGTCCAAGAACCGGCGCCAGAAGGCGCGCTCGGCGGGCATGCACCCCGACTACTGGTACCCGGCCGAGAAGTCCGAGCGCTTAAAGCGCGGCAAGGCGATGGGCATCAAGTTCTGGGGCCGCTCGATTGCGATCTTCCGCGATCACAACGGCCAGGTGCACGCGGTGGAGGACCGCTGCGCCCACCGGCAGGTCAAGCTCTCGCTCGGTCAGGTCAAGGGCTGTAACCTCGTCTGCATGTACCACGGCTGGGAGTTTGACGCCGACGGCAAGCTGGTCAACATTCCGCACGAGCTGTTCAACAAGCCCTTCCCGCAGATCCGCATCGGCTCGTTTCCGGTGCAGGAGCGCTATGGCCTCATCTGGATCTTCCCCGGCAACCCGGAGCTCAAGGACGTCCACCGCATCCCCGACATTCCCGAGCTCGAGGGCTCTGATCAGTGGGGCCTGGTGTCGATCGACTTCAAGTGGCGCGGCCACCACTCGATGGTCCTGGACAACGTCAGCGACTTCACCCACGCCTACCTGCACCGCCGGTTCAAGCCGTTCTCGGACGCCAAGCTGACCAAGCTCGAGACGATCGGCGACCGGGTCCATCTGTCCTACGACACCAAGGTCGGGCGCGGGCGCATCGCGCAGTACTTCGTCAACCGGCGCGAGGTCGATACCGACAAGATGGATCTCTGCTACGAGTATCCCTACCAGTGGTCCAACATCGACAACAAGATCAAGCACCACTGCTTCGTCCTGCCGATGGACGAGAAGTTCACCCACGCGTTCTTCCTGTTTTACTTCAAGACGCTGGTGGTGCCGGTGGTGAACGTGACGATTCCGCACGGCGTCCTTAATAAGGTGCTGGCGATCGCCAACAAGCTCCACATCACCCCGCTCATCAGCGAAGACGGCACCGCGGTGGCGGCAGAGCAGGAGGGCTACGATGAGCACTACGACGCCCCGATCGCCGAGCTGAGCCCGGCGGTGGCGCAGTTTCAGCAGCTGACCATCCGCAAGTGGGAAGAGTACCTGGCGACCCGCCCGCAGGACAAGGCGGCGCCGCTGTCGCAGCTGCGGGCGCACTGATCGGGGCCGGGTACGACCTGGAACGGGCCGGGTCGTACCCGCTGGGAAGGAGACGATGATGGAGCGATCTGGCGAGAGCAGCGGAACCGGCGGGGGCGGCGCACGCGGCGCGGGGCAGAAGGTGCGGGCGGCGCACGCGGCGGCGGTGGCAGAGCTTCTCGCCCTCCAGAAGGCCGATGGCGGCTGGGAGGGCGAGATGGTGTGGAACACGATGATCCTGTCGCAGTACATCATCGTCCAGCGGGCGGTCGGTAGGAGCATTCCGCAGGCCGCGGCGCAGAAGATGATCCAGCACTACCGGGTCACCCGCACCGCGGACGGCGCCTGGGGCATGCACAGCGAGTCACAGGGGTATGTGTTCTTCACCGCGCTGGCCTACGTCGCGCTGCGCCTTCTGGGAGTACCGAAGGATGATCCGCTGCTGGCGTCGGCGCGCGCCTTTTTGCACCGCCAGCCGGGCGGCGGGGTGCTGACAATCCCGACCTGGGGCAAGTTCTGGCTGGCGATGTGCGGGCTGTACGGCTACGACGGCGTGAACCCCTTCCCGCCCGAGCTGTTCATCCTGCCGCAGTGGCTGCCGGTGCACCCGGTTCACTACTACTGCCACACCCGCTACATCTACCTGGCCATCGCCTACCTGTACGGGCGGCGGTTCCGCATCGACCTGGGCCCGATCACCAGCGAGCTGCGGGAAGAGCTTTATCCCGAGCCGTATGAGTCCATCGACTTTTCCCGCTACCGTCACGCCATCGCGGCGAGCGATCTGTATGTGCGCCCGAGTGCCGCGCTGCGGGCGGCCTATGATGTGCTTTTCGCCTACGAGAAGCGGCCCCTGCGCGGCCTGCGCCAGCGCGCCCTCTCCTACTGCCTGGAGCGAATCCTGTTCGAGCAGCGGGCGAGCCGCTACCAGGGAATCTCGCCGGTCAACGCCCTGCTCAACTGCCTGGCGCTGTATGCGCACAGTCACCACCACCCCGACCTCGCGCCCAGCTTGAGCGGCATTGAGGCGTGGAAGTGGGAAGACGAGCAGGAGGGAATCCGCTACTGCGGGGCGCGCAGCAACACCTGGGACACGGCGTTCGCGGTGCAGTCGCTGGTCGCCAGCCCGCCGGCGGTGCGGGAGAGCCCCGAGGTGAAGGCGGCGCTGCAGCGCGCCCACCGCCACCTGCGCAGCCTGCAGCAGAACGCCGAGCTGCCCAACTACCAGCACGAGCACCGCGATCCGATCCTCGGCGGCTTCTGCTTCTCCGATGGGCAGCACCGCTGGGCGGTGAGCGACTGCACGGCCGAGGCGGTGGTCGCCCTTTTAGAGGTAGAGGGCAGCGGCGCCGACGGGCAGCCGGCGGTGGTTCCGCCCGCCGACCACCTGCCGCTGGCGCAGGTCGAGCAGGCGACCCGGTTCATCCTGCAGCGGCGCAACGCGGACGGCGGCTTTGGCACCTACGAGCGCCGCCGCGGCTCGGCGATCCTGGAGGCGATCAATCCCTCCGAGATGTACGGCAGCTGCATGACCGAGCGCTCCTATCTTGAGTGCACGGCCTCTTCGCTGCGCGCCCTGGCCGCGGTCAAGGCGCGCTACGGGCAGCGGCTCGGCCCCGCCCTGCGGCACGGCATCGACGCGGCGATTACCGACGGGGTGACGCTGCTCCGGCGGGCGCAGCGGCCCGATGGCAGCTTCCCGGGGTTCTGGGGCATCAACTTCACCTACGGGATCTTCCACGTGGTCACCGCCCTGCGCGCCGCCGGGGTGCCGGCCACCGATCCGGCGCTGCGCCGCGCCGCCCTGTGGCTCCTGACCAAACAGAAGGCGGACGGCGGCTGGGGCGAGCACTACACGAGCTGCCTGGACGAGAAGTATGCCGAGCACCCGCAGACCCAGGTGGTGATGACCAGCTGGGCGCTGCTGGCGCTCCTCGAGGTGACGCCCGAGAGCCCGCCGGCGACCGACGCCGCCATCGAGCGCGCCATCGCCTGGCTCGGCGCGGCGCAGCAGCCGGGCGGCAGCTTCCCGCAGCAGGCGCAAAACGGGGTGTTCTTCGGCACCGCGATGCTCGACTACCGGCTGTACAAGTCCTATTTCCCGGCGTGGGCGCTCGCCCGCTACAGCTCCCTGAGGTCCTGAAGTCTTAAGGGAAAATATGACCGCGCTCCAGCCGACTGCCGATGCGCCGGTTGGTGCGGCCGATGGCGCCGACTGCGCGCTTGGTCGCAAGGAGGCTCTGCGCCACCGCGTCGTCCTCGGCCGCCCAGGTCTGGTGCGAGCCCTCTTTGGGATCGTAGTAGCCGACGTAGCCGCCCGGGTTGACCCCGAAGCTCGCCAGCCGCGCCTTGGGTTGGTGGTGGAAGGCGTTGCGCCCGGACCGCTCGTCATCTTCGGTGAAGTAAAGCGGCAGCACGAAGTTGCTGACGACCTGACCATCTATCTCATAGAACTCGGTCTGGACCGGATCGCACACCTCGTACCAGCGGAAGACGCGCTCCTTGCGCCGCTCGCGCTGCGGGTGCGGCCCTTCCACAAGAAGATTGCACTGCGGGTCGGAGAGGAGCTCCAGCGCTTCGTGCGAAAATGTATGACTCCACGGCTGGTTGAGCGCCTCGGAAAGCTTGATCGAGACGATGCCGTAGGGAATGCCGCGGTGGTTGTTGGCGTGATAACCAAGCGCGTCCGCCACATCCATCTTCTCCCAGACATACAAGATGGCATCGCCGCGCATGTCGGGGACCTGCTTGTGCGAGGGCTTGTTGCCCGCGTGGCCCTCCATCCGCAGCACTCCGTTTATGTCCCAGACCGGGGTGAAGTCTTCCCGAATCTGCCGATTGACCGCGCGGATGACGCTCTGTATCTCGCTGTCGGGGCGGTTGGTCAGGTTGATCACTGAGATCAGCATGGGGCCTCCAATAGGGGATGCTCTTATCCTGTAACATGGCACTGACGCTGAATCAAAACCGCGCGCCGCCGCGCCCAGTTTCTCGCCTGCTTGACCGGCTTGACCGGGTCGCCAAATCGGAAGTAGAGTTCTCCGATTCGGAGGCGATGTGAAAACGCTGCTCTACCTTGCGGGTACGGTGCTCTCGGCGGCTGGCTGCAGTACGGTGCTGGTTTCCCATGTGCACAGTTACGATTATGACACCCCTGGAGTGCGCTACTTTCTTCCCGCCCCCTATCTCCTTGTAAAGACGGCGGTCGAGGTGAATCGCGTCGAGGCGCTTTATTCGATGAGCCCGATCGACAAGACTGTCCTACACCGGGTGATACAGTGCGAGGCCGGTCAGGCTCCCTGCCCGCCCACCGAGCCCGTCGCCGCGTCGGGACGTCCCGGCGCGACCCCGGGTCCGGGCAGTCCACCGGCGGTGCGTCCGGGGGCGGGGGCGCAAGCGGGCGAAGACGGCGCCAGCGAGCGCTGGACCGGCGAGGGCGGCGAGAGCAAGGCGGCCAAGGAGGACAGCGCCGCCACCTCGATCGTCTGGCTCCCCGATTACTGCCAGCAGTACACCATCGTGGAAAAAAACCACGTCGGCTCGCAGAAGGTACAGATCCAGCTCGTCGATGGGTGGAAGATCTCGGCGCTCAATACGGAGGTCAACAACAGCGAGGTCTTTCAGAAGATGATCGAAGCGGTGTCGAACATCGCCGGCTCGACGCTCAACCCTTCGGCCAAGGCGGCGGCGGCGGGCGCGCAGGCGGCGTCGCGCGCCACCGGGAGCGGCGCCCAGAGCGGGCGCACCCGCTTTTTCCGGCGGACCCAGACGATCACCATGAAGCCGGGCCTGTATCCGCTCTTGCAGTACCCGCTGACCAGCGACGGGCAGCCTGACTGCGGCAAGCTGCCCAGCTTCCGACCGCCGCGCGATGCGACGCTGCCGAGCGAGAGCTGGGACGAGGTGGTGCTCAGCCACGACGGCGCCGGCCCGCCCGCGGCGGCGACGGTGGACCCCGGGCGCCCCGCCAACCCGGGCAAGCCGCCGCAGCCGCGCTGAGAGGGCGAGGCGAGCCGCCATGACCCAGCTAGCTGCAATGCGGGAGCTCAGCGCGGTGCGCGACAGCCTGCACGGCCCCGGGGCGCCCGCGTTCATGCGCGGCGTCCTGCTTACCGCGGTCGGGCCCAAGATCGTAAATGGGGTGCCCACCGGCACGCTGGCGATTCACTTCGTCGTCCCGCAGAAGCAGGCCGCGGCGGCGCTGGACCGCGGCGCGCTGATTCCCCGCACCCTCTCCGGCTACGCGACCGATGTCGTCGATGGCGACCGCGGGGAGCTCGCCGCGACGGTGCAGCCGGTCGTCACCGCGCCGTCCGGCT
>DAOMZC010000440.1:0-5801 GCA_035437965.1 Pseudomonadota bacterium | reverse complement strand
GGCCCTGCCGGCTGCGGCGCCGCGTCCGCCAAAGCCGCGGGTGCGCAGCGGCGCCAGCGAGCCGGTGATCCTGCTCGGCGCCTCCACCGGCGGCTGCGAGGCGCTGCTCACCATCCTGTCGAGCTTCCCCGAAGATGCGCCACCGGTGGTCTGCGTGCAGCACATTCCGGCGCAGTTCTCCACCGCGCTGGCCGCGCAGCTCGACTCGCACAGCCGGCTGCGCATCCGCGAGGCGCGCTTCGGCGATCCCCTGGAGCGCGGCTGCGCCTACCTGGCCCCGGGCGGACGCCACCTGATCGTGCGCTCCTGTCACCCGCCCTATCTGGAGCTGCGCGATGGGCCGCTCATCAACCGCCACCGGCCGGCGATCGATCTCACGTTCACCTCGGCGGCCGAGCGGCTCGGCGGGCGCGCCATCGCCGCCCTGCTCACCGGCATGGGAGACGACGGGGTCGCCGGGCTCTTGGCGATCCGCGCCGCCGGCGGCTTCACCCTGGCCCAGGACGAGGCCAGCTCGCTCATCTTTGGCATGCCCAAAGAGGCGATCGAGCGCGGCGCCGCGATGACGGTGGCGCCGCTCGATCAGATCGCCCGCATCCTGCTCGGAGAGGCAGCAAGGAGACGCTCATGACCGCGACAACCATCCTAATCGTCGACGATTCTCCTTCGATCCGGCAGACCATCGCCAGCGTCCTGTGCGGCGCCGGCTACCAGACCCTGGAAGCGGTGGACGGCCAGGACGCTCTGGAGCGCCTGGACGAGAGCGGGGGCCCGATCGCGCTGGCCATCGTCGACATCAACATGCCGCGGCTCGACGGCATTGCGCTGGTCCGGGCGCTGCGCCAGGCCGAAAAGAGCCGCTTCATTCCCATCCTGATTCTCACCGCCGAGACCCGCCGCGAGCGCCGCGAAGAAGCGCGCCAGGCCGGTGCCACCGGGTGGATCGTCAAGCCCTTCGTCGTCGAAGAGGTGCTGGCCCTGGTCCGCCGACTGGTGCGGCGGTAGGAGGGCCGACCTTGGGAGGTTCCGTGGATCGACCGACAGCGGCGCTGCCGCAGCTTACTACCGGCGAGCTCCTGGCGCTGCTGCGCCCGCAGCTCGCAGATCTAATCGACACCGTGGAGCAGCACGGGGTCGAGCTTGGCATGATCTGCGAGGCGCTGCTCGGCCTCATCGAGCGCCACCAGGCCGAGGCGGCGCGGCACGAGTCGAGCGCGGAAGCGGCGCACGCCTTCCGCGAGCAGCTCCTGGCCGACCACCAGACGATGCTCGCGTTCGGCTCACCGCTCAACATCCTGCGCCAGTTCTACGACCGGCTGCGCCAGCGGCTGGAGCACATCGATCAAGTCGTGCAGAAGCTGCCGGCCGCGCCGCTGTCCGGCACCGAGGTCTTCGCGCAAGCGGTCGCGCTCTTTCCTCTGGATGAAGAGCGCGCGATCAGCGCCCACGCGTGCGGCATCGAGGACAAGGAATCCAGCGAGCCGAGCGTGGAGCTGTTCGAATGAACGACTACGAGATTGAACGCCTGCGGATTGTCCTGTTCCTCACCCCGGGCTGCGCCCCCGCGATCGTCCGCGAGCTCAATGCGGCGGCGGCGGTGCGGCGGGTGGACAAGGACAGCGAGGCCGCGCTCGCCCTGCGCAACGGCGCCCAGCTGCTCGTCACCGATAAGGACTGCTGGATGCGCGTCACCTCGGTGGCGCGCCACTACTTCCGCGAGCGGCGCAAGGCGGGGCTGGCCAAGATCGTCGTCCTCGCCGACCGCGGCATCAAGTCGACCCTCAAGTACGTGCACGACATCGATCTGGTGCTCGCGTTCGATGAGCCGCCCAAGGCCCTCACCGAGGCCCTGTACAAGCTGATGTCGACGAGCAAGCTGGAGCTCCAGAGCCCCGCCTCCGGCCGCACTCCGGTGTCGCCGCGCGGCCTGCGCGCCCGCCGCGTGCTCATCATCGATGACAGCCTGCTCAACAACCGCATCGTCACCGCGGTGCTGAGCCAGGCCGGCTACCAGGTGACCTGCCTGACCAACGCCTTCGAGATGCGCACCTGGGTGCAGGAGCACCTGCCGGATCTGGTCCTTGTCGACTACAGCATGCCGGCCCTGCGCGGCGATCAGCTCATCGAGATCAACCGCCGCACCGGCCTCACCGTGCCGATGGTCCTTTACACAAACGCGACGCCGGCGGCCATGGCGGCGGTGGCCGAGAAGTGCGGGGCCATCGGCTACATCCTCAAGGGAGTCTCCGGACGGGTCCTTCTGGAGCAGCTCGAGCGGGTGTTCGCCAGCCTCCGCCAGCCGAGCGGCACCCCACCGCGCGATCTGGGCTAGGCGCCGCGAGTGCTCACGGCAGCATGACCCGCCCGAGGCAGGCGTTGCGCGTCATGAGGTTTGTGCACATGAGCTTGAGCGGCGCCTTGATGAACGTACACTCTGCCGGGGTCACCGAAGTGGCCGGCGCGGCGGCCGGGTATAGGGCGTAATGGCCGATGGCGCGCGGAGTGGGCGCGGCCTCACCGGGCAGCTGCAGCGGGAAGCCGAGCACGGTCAGCCGGCCGAGCTCGACGCAGCAGTTGCTGTCGCAGACAGCGGTCAGGATCAGGTGGCCCGGATCTTCGGAGACGACCAGGGCGCTGCGCCAGCCGTGGGCGCTCATGATCAGGCTACTGTAGTAGAGGTTTTCGTCCGTGTGGCGGGCCTTGTCCTCGACGAAGATCTGCGCCGCGGGGACGCCCTTTGCAAGCAGCAGCGTGCGTAGCGTCTCTGCCTCGACATAGCTGTTGTGCACCGCGGCGCCGCTGGGGATAAACCGATCACCAAGACCGGCGTTGGCCAGCGCGACCGCCAGCTCGACGCGGCGGGTCTGGCACGCGGCCGGGGCGCCGCTGGCCTGGTTCGGGCAGCCGAGCACGATGATCGCGTCATGGCGGCGGCGCACGCAGGCGTCGGCCATGGGCAGCGGGCCGTAGGGGTTGGGCGGCAGGCCGCCGGGATACAGCGCGGTCATTAGCGGCAGCGCGCACTCCTCGGGCCCGGTCGCCGCAGCGAGGTCCGTGCCGAGGTCCGCGGGCCCCGCCGCCAGGTCGCGATCTTCCGCCAGATCCGCGGACGGCACCGCGCCCAGATCTCCCAGGGTCTCCGGGACTGCGGACGCCGCGGGCTCGTAGCCCGGGTCGGCGCCCGTACACGACAAGAGCCAGATGGCCGCCGCAACTACGCAAGATCTCATGCGCGCAACTTATCACCAAGCCGCGAGCGTCGCGCAAGAAGCTGCGCGCCCGGGATTCGGCGGCGACCAGCGACGACTTCGGCGATTTCAGCGCGCTCGGGGGTTTGTGTTACAATTCGCCGTACGATGCTCTTTTCTATCTCGTCCGTCCGGGGTCTTACCGTCGCCGCTCTGCTCATTCTCGGACCGCTCGCCGGCAGTCCGGAGGGCGTCGGGGCGGCCTACGCAGACTCGCTGCCCGTGCTCGCCGCCGCCGACTCACCGGCGGGGTGGCAGCCCTTCAAGGTCAAGCGCGGCGTCGCCGTCGAGCGGCGGCCGGTCCAGGGCTCGCGCCTCTTCGAGTACCGCGCCTCGGTGACCGCACCGGTCTCGCCGGAGGCGGTGATCAATCACATGTGGCGCTTCGTCAGCGAGGGTCGCTCGCCGATCATCAAGCAGCGCAAGGTGCTCAAGCAGGAGCCCACCGAGCTGCTCATGTACGATCAGGTAAAGACCCCGGTGGTGAGCGATCGGGACTACACCCTGCTCGTGCGCAAGATCAGCGATACCAGCGGCCACCGCTATCAGATGACGTTCGAGACCGCCAACCAGCTCGGTCCGCCCGTCGATCCCAAGCACGTGCGCATCCCCGCCATCCGCGGCCGCTGGCTCATCGAGCCCGAGGGCGCCGGCGGCAGCCGCCTGACCTATCAGTCGTTCAGCGAGCCGGGCGGCTCGATCCCCGCGTTCATGATCCACGGGGCGCAGCTCGACCAGATCGTCCACGATGTCGAGGGGCTCCTGCAGCGCCTCAGCGGACTCCCCAAGGCGCCGTAGCCGGCCGCGCGCAGCGGGCGGTCGCGGCGCTGAAGTCAGTAGGGGTGCAGCCGGCCGTCGTAGTTGTAGAACTGGCCGTTGTCCGCCGAGACCAGGCGCTGGAAGAGAGCGCGCAGCTGCTCGACCGCTTGCACCGCGGTGAGCGGCGCGCTCGCTCCGCCCATGTCGGTCTGCACCCAGCCTGGATGAACCGCGATGGTGATGATCGGCGCCCCCTCGCGCGCGAACGAGCGGGTGTACATGTTCAGCGCCGCCTTGCTCGCTGCATATAGGGGCGAGCTGCCGCCCTTATTCCACGAGAACGAGCCCACCTGCGAGCTCACGTTGATGAGCCGGGGCGTCGTTCCGCGCTGCAGCAGCTCGCGGAAAGCCTGTCCGATCAGGATCGGCGCCACCGCGTTTACGTGCAGCACCTCGAGCATCGCCGTGCGCTCGTAAGTGCCAAGGCCGATACCGCGCAGGTTAATCGCCGCGTTATTGATCAAAAGATCGAGCGCGCCGGACTGCGCGCGCACCGTCCCGACGGCGGTCCGCAGCTCTTGCTCGCGGGTGACATCGAGCTGAACCAGCGTCAGCCGGTCGGCGTGTTCCTCGGCCAGTCGCCCGAGCTTGCCCGCGCGCGGCTCGCGTGCCGCCGCGTAGACCTGCGCCCCTGCGGCAAGGTACTGCCGCACAAACTCAAGGCCAAGACCGCGACCCGCTCCGGTGATAAAGACTCGTTGGCTCATGGTCATCGCCGCTCGCCGGCGAGCAGCCCGGCGATCGCATCGCGCCGGTAGTCGAAGATGCGGTTGAGGGTCCGCTCGACGAAAAGGACGTGGGCAACGAGGCCCAGGGGCCCAAGCGGCTCGCGGTACTCGACCACATCGCGCATGAGCGTGCTCTTGCCCTGCGCCGTAAACTCATGGGTGTGGCGCCACAGGGCGTAGGGGCCGGACTCCTGCTCGTCGATAAAGCGCACGCCGGGCTCCCAGGCGGTGATGCGGGTGCGCCAGGTGAGCGGCACCCCGAAAAGCGACAGCCGATAGTCGATCCGGGTGCCGACATGCATCGCGATCGGCGCCGGCGTAAGGATGCTGAAGCGAAGAAACCGCGGGGTTATCGCCTCCAAGTTCGCGGCGTCCGCGAAAAACGAAAAGACCGTGTCTAGATCGCGCGGGACTAGCTGGGTGCGCAAAAGGCGATGCATGCGCGCAGTGTAGGAGCGCCCCGGCGGAAGTTCAAGGGCCCCGCGGCCGCGTTTTCCTTGACGGTTGTAGCTCGCGTTCCGATATACTGCGTAAGACTTGGATTTCTGTGCCCTGGCTTTGCCCACCTAGAGGGGACCATGCCTCTTCTGCGCGCGGGCGATGTCTTCGCCAACCGCTTTGAAATCGACCGCTTTGCCGGCTCCGGCGGCATGGGAACCGTCTACCGGGCCAGGGATCGCTACACAAAAGACACGGTCGCGCTCAAGCTCCTTAGCATCCAGCCGAAGAAGGCCGCCGACTCGGAGGAGTCCGACCGCTTCGCCCGCGAGGCGCAGATCCTCTCCGAGCTGCGCCACCCGGGAATCGTCGCGTATGTCGCGCACGGCCAGACTCCGGACGGGCAGCGCTTCCTGGCCATGGAGTGGCTGGAGGGCCATGACCTTGCCTATCGCCTCGCCCGCGGACCGCTGCCGCTGCGCGACGCGCTGCTGCTTATGCGACGGGCCGCCGAGGCGCTGACCACCGCCCACCAGCGCGGCATCATCCACCGCGACCTCAAGCCGAC
>DAOMZC010000439.1:0-5806 GCA_035437965.1 Pseudomonadota bacterium | reverse complement strand
AGCGGATCATCTTGAGCCCGAAGTAGCTCCCCCCGAGCGCCCACAGGATCGGCAGCCGCAGCAGCTCGCCCAGGCTCGGCACCGCAGTCGGCGCCGGCACCTCCGCGGCGCGGCTGTCGCGGCCTTCATCAATCGGCGGTAGCCCGCGCTCCTCGGGGCGCTCGACCAGGCAGGTAGCCAGGAGCAGCCCGACCCCGGCTACCCACGCCGCCGGCCACAGGAACGCCGCCCGCCAGCCCCAGCGTACCAGGATGAACGTCGCCAGGGCGGTAGCCAAAAGGCCCCCGACCTGGTAGTTGGTCGTCCACAGCCCCATCACCCGCCCGCGCGCCCGCTGCGAGAAGAACGGCTGCATCGCCTTGACGCTGCCCGGCCAGCCTGTCGACTGAAACAGGCCATTAAGCGCGAACGCCAGCGCGAACGCCGCAAGCGACGAGCTCAGCCCGAAAAAGAGCGCCATCGCCGCCGAGCCGAGCATCCCCAGGGTGAGCAGCCGCCGCGCCCCTATTCGATCGCCGAGCGTCCCGCTGGCGAACATGCCCAGGGCATAGCAGGCCAGGTACAGCGTATCGATCTCGCCGAGCGCCGTCATCGACACGCCCAGGGTGTCGTGCAGCCGGCTCTTGACCACCGAGAGGTTCTTGCGCGTGGCGTAATACGACGCGTACCCGACCCAGGTGAGCGCGAAGGTCCGCAGCTGCAAAAGAAGCAGCGGCGAGCGGCCCGGCCCGCGCGCCGGCCTCGGCCCAAGCCCAGGCCCAGGCCCATCTAGAACAGGCCGCGCAGAGACCAGATTGGGCGCCTGTGATGACAATCTGCGACGACCATATCCGGCCCGTCAGTGAGCCGTCAATCCCCGAGTCCGCAGACGAGCCCGCGCCGCCTGCCAAGCTCGCGCCGACCCGGCCGGCAGCGGGCGGCTCTGCGCGGCCGGGAAAAATTGTGCCCATACCGGCGGCCACGGGCGCTGCAGAATTGACGGCGGCGGCCTGCCTTTGCTAGCGTGCGCTGTCGCCGTTGTCTCGTCCTTGGGGGAGCACCGGCCCGCCAAACAGGAGTGCAGCTTGTCCACGTCCAACCGCAATAAAGGGGTCTTGCCGACGGCTCCGCCTGACCAGTTCGTCGGTTTCTGGCAGCGGATGTATGAGCGGATCGCTCCCTATGTCACTAGTGGGCTCCTGGTCCTCATCGGGATCGTGGTGCTGATTGTCGGCGGCTGGGGCGTGTCCGTGTGGCGCGAGGGCCGCCGCGAGCGCGCCACCGAGCAGCTCGGACGGGCGATCCGGATCGCCGAGGCCGAGCTCCTGCCGGCGGTGGAAAAAGACAAGGACAAGGAAGCCGACGAGGACTCGGACATCCCGCGCTTCAAGACCGCCAAGGAGCGCACCGCGGCGGTGCTGCAGGCGGTGGACGAGCTCGACAAGAGCTTCGGCGGCACCCCGGCGGCCCAGCGGGCGCTGATCCTGCGCGCCGGGGCGCTCTATGACGAGGGCAAGTACACCGAGGCCGAGGCGCTGTACCGCCAGTTCCTCGCCAGCAAGCCGAGCGAGCAGGCGCTGGTCGCGCTGGCTCAGGAGGACATCGGGCTGTGCGCCGAGGCGCGCGGCGAGCTGGACAACGCCCTGGCCGCGTTCCAGGCGCAGCAGATCGGCAGCTTCTATCGCGAGCGCTCGCTGTGGAACCAGGCGCGCATCTACACCAAGAAGAACGACAAGAAGAAGGCCATCGAGATCTACAAGGACCTCCTCAGCAAGGCCGCTCCGCAGAGCGCCCTGCGCGACGACGTCGCCAACCGCCTGGCGGCCCTTGAGCAGTAGGCCGACAAACCGATGCCGATGCCGCTGCTGAGGACCGCTGCCTCCCGCCGTGGAGGCCCTCGCGGTGCGGGAGAGGGCGCGCCGGTCCGGCCGGACTTCGGGCGCGGGCTGTTGCTTGGGCTCGGGCTGCTGCTCGGGCTCGGCAGCTCGTGCGCGGCGCTCGGGCCCGAGCCGCAAGGCGCGCGCGGGCGTCGCGGCGTGCCGCTGGTCAGCAGCCAGTTCGTCGCCCCGGCCAGCGTGCTGCGGGTGGCGTGGCAGCGGACCCTGCAGCCGACGGTCCCGTTCTTCTCGTATCACCCGCAGGAGTTCGCCACCGCGGCGGCCACCGCCGACAATCAGCTGGTCTTTATCGGCTCGTCGGAGAAGACGTTCTACGCGCTGCGCACCCGCGATGGCGAGGTGCTGTGGAAGCGCAAGCTGACCGGCGAGGTCTCGTCCCAGCCGCTCGTCCTCGCCGGCGGTGCGGTCGGGGCCGAGGCGGTGGTGCTGGTCGGCGATGACGACGGCGTCCTCAGCGCCATCGAGGCGCAGACCGGCGCGGTGCGCTGGACCTACAGGGCGCGCGGCCCGATCCACACCCAGCCCGTCCTCAACGGGGGCCTTGTCTACATCACCTCCAGCGAAGGCCGCGTCTACGGCCTGGACGTGCGCACCGGCAAGTGGGTCTGGCAGTACGAGCGCGAGATCCCCGAGGGCTTCGCGATTCGCGGCAGCTCGGGCGTGCTGCCGGTCGGCAGCCGCGTCTATGTCGGCTTCCCCGACGGGTACCTCGCCTGCCTCAACGCCGAGACCGGCGAGGTCGTGTGGACGCGCCAGCTGTCCGGCGAGGTCAGCCGCTTCACCGACGTGGACGGCACCCCGGCCGTGATCGGTGAGACGCTGTATGTGACCTGCTACTCGGGCGGCGTGTACGCGCTGGACGTCAAGGACGGCTCGACGCGCTGGCGCTTCGAGCTGGAGGCCGCCGGACCGCTCACGGTCGACGCGAGCGAGGAGCGAATCTATGTCGCCTCGGCGAGCCAGGGGCTGTACTGCCTGGACGGCAAGGGGCGCAAGCTGTGGCAGCAGTCGTTCGCCCGCCAGGGCGAGCTGTCGCCGCCGACGCTGTGGGGCTCCTACTTGCTGCTGTCGGTGGCGGCCGACGGCATGTACATCCTCAACAAGAAGAGCGGGGCGCTGCTCCAGTTCTTCGATCCCGGTCAGGGGGCCAGCGCCCGCCCGCTGGCGCACGGCGATCAGGTGTACATCCTGTCCAACGCCGGCTCGTTCTTCGCCCTTACCACCCACTAGTTCGAGCCACGAGGTCGAGTAGTTAGGCCGTGGCGGCGGGGACCACGCCCCCGCCAGCGACGGGCTGTGCGAAGATAGATCCGGACGCTTCCAGGCTGCGTTCATACAGCGCAGAGCCCCTTTTGGAAGCGAGGAGACCTGCAATGGATCGCACCCGACCGCTGCTCACCTACCTGGTCCTTGGCTGCGCCGCTACGCTCAGCACCTGGGCGGCGCTCGTGCTGCCGCGCCACCCAGGGCCCCCGCGCGAGACCCCGCCGTACGCCCGCCCCGAGCTCCCGCCGCCGCCGCCGCCGACCTTGCCGCCGCAGAGCCGCCCGCAGGTCGATGTGGTCTTCGTGCTCGACACCACCGGCTCAATGAGCTCGCTGCTCGATGGAGCGAAGAAGAAGATCTGGGAGATCGCGCGGTTCATCGCCCAGGGCCAGCCCGCCCCCGAGCTGCGCATCGGCCTCATCGCCTACCGCGACGTCGGCGACGACTACGTCACCAAGTTCTTCGATCTCACCGACGACCTCGACGGGGTCTACCAGAACCTGTCGTCGCTTGCCGCCGCCGGCGGCGGTGACACCCCCGAGCACGTCGCCAAGGGCCTGCACGAGGCGGTCTACCGGGCCAGCTGGTCGCCGCGCAAGAACGCCCTCAAGCTGATCTACCTCGTCGGCGACGCCCCGCCGCACAGCGACTACCAGGACGGCTACAACTTCCGCGCCATCGCCATGCAGGCCAAAGAGCGCGGCATCCGCATCAACACGGTGCGCTGCGGCCGCGACGAAGACACCCGCCTGGCGTGGGCCGAGATCGCCGGTCGCACCGGCGGCGAGTTCGCCAGCATCGATCAGTCGGGCGGCATGGTCGACGTCAACACTCCGTTCGACGACCAGCTGGCGCAGCTCAACCGCGCCCTCACCGAGACCGCCCTGCCGTACGGCACCGTCGAGCGGCGAAGCGAGATCCGGGCCAAGAATGCCGCCGTGCTGGCCGCCCCCAAAGAGGCCCAGGCGGCGCGCGCCAGCGTGTTCGGGCTCCTCGGCAAGGGCGGCCGCGCCGCCGCCGTCAGCGCCGGCGATCTGCTCGACGATGTCGACACCAAGAAGGTCGCGGTGGAGGGCCTGGCCCCGGCCGCGCTGCCCGAGCCGATGCAGGGCATGAGCGCCGCGGAGCGCGGCCGCTACATCGACACCAAAAAGAAAGAGCGCCAGGAGGTGCTGCGCCAGATCGGTGAGCTCAACACCAAGCGCGACGCCTTCCTCAAGAGCAAGGCCCCGGCCAAGGCCGACAGCTTCGACGGCAAGGTGCGCGAGTCGCTGAAGAAGCAGGCCGCCGCCGTGGACCTCGCCCTGTAGCTGCCGCAGCTGTCCGCGCCGACTCCTTGCTGGCCCGCCGCCCCCCGCCTTGCCAAGATGCGCCCATGAAGGCCGAGTCCGAGCTGGTCGAGCTGGAAATCGATCTGTTCCTGGAGGCGATCTACCGCCGCTACCGCCACGACTTCCGGCACTACGCGCGGCCGACGCTGCGCCGCCGGCTGGCGCAGGCGCTCGGGGAGCTCGGTGGCGCCAGCCTGTCGCTCCTGCAGCATCGGGTGCTGCGCGAGCCGGCGCTGCTCGCGCACGTGCTGCGCTTTCTGACCGTGCAGGTGAGCGACCTGTTCCGCGATCCCGCCTTCTATCTCGCGCTGCGCACCCAGGTCGTGCCGCTGCTGCGGACCTATCCGTCGCTCAAGGTCTGGGTCGCCGGCTGCGGCTGCGGCGAGGAGGTCTACTCGCTGGCCATCCTGCTCGAAGAGGAGGGGCTCCTTTCGCGCACCATCATGTACGCCACCGACGTCAGCACCGAGGCCCTGCGGACCGCCGAGCTCGGCGTGTACGGCATCGAGCGGGCGCAGACCTTCTCGCGCAACTACCAGCGCGCCGGCGGCCGGCGCTCCCTCGCCGACTACTACACCGCCGCCTACGACGGCGTGGCGTTCAACCGGCGGCTGCGCGAAAACGTGGTGTTCTCCGACCACAGCCTGGCCACCGACAGCGCCTTTGCCGAGGTGCACCTGGTGACCTGCCGCAACGTCCTTATCTACTTCGACGCCGCGCTGCGCGAGCGCGCGATGGGGCTGTTCCGCGAGTCGCTGGTGCGCAAGGGCTTCCTGGCCCTCGGGGCCAAGGAGAGCCTGCGCTCGTCCGAGCACGCCGCGGGCTTCGTCGAGCTGGATCGCGACCACCGCATCTACGAGAGGCAGTGACCAAGCCCGCGCCCTCCCTGGCCAACCCGCCCAGCCGCGACCTCGGGGCCATCGTGAGCGGCGGCTCGGCGGGCGGCAGCGAAGCGCTGCGGCGCGGCTGCCGCTAGTAGTTCATCAGGATCTGGGACGGCGGGACCCGGTGCGCGGTGAGCAGCGCAGTCACCTCGCTGATCATGCCCGACTGGCCGCACAAGAGCGCCACGGTCCTCGGGCCCAGCCAGGGCGGCGGCAGCGTACGCAGCCGGTCCTGCACGTAACCGACCCCGCCTTGCCAGCCGGCCGGGGGGCGGCTCAGCACCAGCTCGACCGCGACCCCGGCGGCACGCAGCGCCTCCAGCTCGCGGCGATAGGCGAAGTCGGACTCGGTGCGCTCGCCGTAGTAGAGGGCGACATGCCCGAACCGCTGGCGCTGCCGGCGCAGCAGCTGCAGCACGGCGCGCAGCGGGGCGATCCCGGAGCCGGC
>DAOMZC010000438.1:0-5809 GCA_035437965.1 Pseudomonadota bacterium | reverse complement strand
CCCGCGCCGCAGCCCACGCCGCATCCCGCGCCCCCAGGCCAGCAACCAAGAGGATACAGAACCCCACGTCGGCAAAAGCAACGTGGGCCAGCGGCACCGACCACCACGCCGCCTGCGGCGCCGCGTACAGGGTCAGGACCATCGTCCCCGGCAGCAGCGCAAAGTTACCGAGCAGCAGCGCAAAGACCCACCGCCGCGCCCGCGAGCTCGGAGCGAGCCCCGACCCGAGCCGCAGCGCAAAGTACCCATGCGTAAGCAGGGTGATCAGGCTGGCAATTAGGAAGTAGCTGAGCATGGCGAGACAGCGCCGACCGCGCTGGAGTCAGCGCGCGGACGGGCCCTTGGCGAGCAGGCCCGGCCACGTACTCGGCGGCAGGAACGCCCCGGACGGCAGCGGGCCATCGATGACCTCGCGCAGCAGCTCGGCGCGCGAGGTAGCGAGCAGCGGCCGCTGCAGCGCCTCCCAGACAGTGGGCACGCGCTCCGGCGCAAACCCCATAAGCCGCGTGCAGCACAGATCCAGCAGCACCGGATCCTGCCCCGCACACAAGAGCCCCGCGTGGCGCGGCGTCGCCGCCAGCGGTCCCTCCCCTTCCCCGCCAATAATCCCATCGACGAACGACAAGCAGCGCCGCTGCGGCGTGTCGTGCACGCGACCATCGCGGTCTGTGTGCAGCACCAGATCATGCAGATCGAGGGTCGTCCGCCAGATCGTATCGTTGCCCTCCCACGAGCCCTCCACGATGTAGTCCTGGAGCAGGCCGTTCTGCGGCCGCTGCAGCCGCGGCGCCCGCGCGATCAGCGAATGATCGCCGGGCAGCGGGAAGCGCTGCAGCTGGTTCTCCACGCGCACCCACAGCGGCGGGCGCAGCGGAAACTCGTCGCCGTCTTCAGCGACCGTGCCAGCGGTGTAGTGGGGCAGCCAGTACTTCTCGTTGCACAGCCCGATCACCGCCTTCAGCGCCATCGTGACCCCGGACTTCTTGTGGGTCTTCATCTTGGCGACGTTCAGGATCGCGTCGGCCTCCAGCACCGTGCGCGGCAGCGAGTACTCGTGGCGGCCACCGCTGTGGTGCGGCACCGGCGTATAAAGGTGCGAGCGGTGGAAGCGGTAGCGCGGCGCCCGCTGCTCCACCTCGGCAAAGCGCGAGCGCGCGCCCAGATCGACGACCTGCGAGCCGCGCGGGTCCCCCGGCAGCTCCTGCCGCACCAGCAGCCCGAGGTTCCACGACCGCCCGTGGCGCAGCACATTATCGAGCAGCATGCGCGGCACGACCTGGAACTTGCGCAGATCGTAGAACTCGATCCGCTGCCCGCGCTCGCCGTAGTAGCGAAGCAGCGCCTCGATCCCCAGGCCGCTCAGCACCTGCTTGATGTTGCAGCCCTCGACCGGAGTATCGACGATGGTGACGGTGCCGCGCGGTCCGGCGGCGCGCAGCGCGTAGTCGATGAGCGGCCGCAGCACCGACCCGTGCGTCGAGCTGCAGGCCAGCATCTCGCCCTGCATCACCTGATGGAAGTTCTTGGAGGCGACGAAGTTCGGCTTGATCACCACCCGATCGCCGGGCGCGATCACCGCCCCGAGCGGGTTCCACTCCGGCGTGCCGACCCGCCCGTGATCCAGGCCGAGGGCGCGCAGCGAGGCCTCGACCATCTCGTAGACCGGGTTTGGCGGCTCGAACGGCGGCAGCAGCGGATAGTCGGCCCCCGGGCGCGCGATGACCGCGACCGGAACCGCCGGCGCATCGCTCACGGCTCGGTCCGCGAGTCGATTACCGCCGCCGCCGCCCCCGCCGCCGAGCCGGTCACCGCGCCGCCGCCATCCTGCAGATCGATCTTGAGCTTGGACACCGCGACCAGCCGCTTGCCCGTACGCACCATGGGAATCGAGTCGGTAAACTCGACGACGATCTGCATGCGCGCGCCCAGGTACTTCTGCAGCACGGCGAGCATCTCGGACAGCGCCTGCTCGCTGTAACGCCCGCCCTTGACGAGCTTGAGGACGATCTCGCCCGCCTTCTCCTGCACCACCTGATAGTGGCGGATGGCGTGATCGTAGTCCTTCAATAGATGGGCAAAGAACGTCCCGGGCAGGTACTGGCCATCGGCGCCGATGATGATCGACTGCACCCGCCCTTCGATCTTGCCGATGCGCGGCAGACCGCGGCCGCACGCGCACAGCTGCGCGTTGTCCATCGCCTCGGCGAGGTCGCCGATGCGGTAGCGGATGAACGGCAGGCAGTAGTTGTTTAGATCGGTGATCACGATCTCGCCGATCTCGCCGGGCGCGGCGGGGCGGCCGTCCTTGAGGATCTCGACGATGTACCCCTCGGCGACGACGTGGTGGCCGCTGTGCGCCTCGCACTCGTAGGCGATGCCGGAGAACTCGCGGGCGCCGTACTTGTCGAACACCTTGCAGCCGAACGCCTCCTCGATGATCTGGCGCGAGCTGTCGGGCAGGGTCTGCGCCGACGACATGATGCCGCGCGGGCTGTAGCGCAGGACGCGGCCGTGCGACTTGAGGTAGGCGGCCAGGAAGTTCAGCGACTCGGCATAGCCGTCCATCAGCACCGGGCGGAATTCCTCGATCTCGGTGATCAGGTCGGCCAGGTTCTGGTCGGTCATCTCGAACGCCGGCACGAAGCGGCGGCGCGACAGGAACGCATCGGTAAGCTCGCGCGCGATCTGGGTCTTGCTCATGCCCAGGGTCTGGTGCCACAGGCGCAGCGTGCGGTCGCCGAAGCGGTAGCCGGTCCACTCCTGGGCGCGCAGGGTCGCCGCCCAGCGGAACTCGAGCTGCGCCCGATCGACGTAGCAGACGAACGGCTCGCCGGTCGAGCCCGAGGTGCTGATGCGCAGGATCTCGGACTTTTTGTGGTTGTCCGACAGGATGTCGAAGTAAAGGTGCTGCCGCACGTCCGCCTTGGTCAGAAACGGCAGCTTGCGCAGATCGTCCAGCGTGCGGATGTCCTGCGGCCCGATGCCGAGCGCGCGCAGCTTATCGCGGTAGTACGGCACGTGCGTGTAGGCGTGCTGCACCAGCTTGCGGAGCTTACGCTCCTGCAGCTCACGCATCTCGTCCAGCTTGAGCCACTGACTCTTCTGCAGATCACCCAGGTGCGTCGCGACATCGCCGGTCATCATCCAGTGCGTCGCCCCGAACACCGCCAGGTAGGCGTCCAGGTAGGCGCGCTGCAACAGAGGCCGCGGCGCCGAGCGATCGAACACCGGCCGCGCCTCGTCAAGGAACGGCCCGAGGTCCGAGCTGCGCGCCGGCCGGATGCGGTACTCATAAAGGGCGCGGCCGAGATCGACGAAGGTGCGCAGGATCGGCTTTATCGGCTGCTTGTCGAGGAACGAGACGCCCGCCTTGCGGTTCTCGAACAGCGTCTCGACTTCCTTGTAGGTGTAGCCCTTGTGGTGGGCGGCGACGAGGATGAACGACTGCCAGTACGAGTAGTGGCCGCGGTAGTCCAAAAGGTCCGCCATGACCTCGCGGGCGCACAGGACGAAGCCGCTCTTGTTGTCCTTGCAGCGCATGCCGAACGCGGTGTTGAGCATCGAGTTGAGGCCGCGCGAGTAGTAGTAGCGCGGCCCGCGCTCGCGCCCGACCGGTGACCGCCAGCCCTGCACCAGATCCACCCCGGAGAAGCTGAGCTCACGGCGCAGGCGCAGGATGTCCTCGGGCTGGTACTGCAGGTCGGCGTCGATGAAGCACACGAGGTGCCCGCGCGCCGCGGCGACCCCGGTCTTCCACGCCGCCGCGATGCCGCGGTTGTGGGGGTGGCGCTGCGGGCGCACGAACGGGTGCGCCGCGGCCAGCTCGGCCATGAGCTGCGGGCTGCTATCGGTCGAGCCGTCGTCGACAAGGACGAGCTCCCCGGCGAGCTCGGGGCGGCGCTCGGCGCCCGGCCCGCCGGCGGCATGCAGCTCCGGGTGGCGCAGCACCTCGCCGATGCGGCGCACGAGCTCCGGCAGGTTGGCCTCCTCGTTGAGGCACGGCACGATGATGCTCAAATCCATGGCGCCCATCATCGTTACATAGTCGGTAGGCGTCAACCAGCCAGCGGAGCCCGCGGGGGCGGCTGGGCAGCACCCGGGTCTTTTAAGGCGGGCCAAAGCGAGCTCGGGCGGACCGGCTGGGCGCGGCCGGGCGCAAGCTGGCGCAGCCGCAGGGGATTTTCGCCTCTGTATCAACCCTGGGAAGGACGCGCGATACTAAGGGACGATGGACCTCGATTCGCCGTGCCTTGGTGTTGAGTCGTCGCGGCCGCGCCGGCGCGCGGGCCTTGCCCTCCTTATGCTGGCGGCCCTGTGGACGGGCGCCACCGGCTGCGCCACCGGACGGGGCCGCGCCGCGCCCGCCCCCGCCCCCGCCGCCGTCCAGCCCTGGCCGAGCGACGCCGTGTTCGCCGGCTTCCCCGTCCTCCACTGCAGCCGCGAGGAGTTCTCGCGCGCCTTCTTGACCGACCTCAAGCAGCGCGGCGGCGACGAGCAGACCGCCAAAGAGCTGTACCTGACGACCCGCGACGCGGTGCTCGGGACGATGAACCTGTTCCTCGCCACCGGCAGCTGGGCCGGCAAGATGGTCCACATCACCCCCACCCGCGAGCAGCCGCGCCAGGGCGGCCCCCCCGAGTGCCGCATGTTCGAGCTCGCCCTGGCCGACGAGATCGAGGTCCGCCTGCCCAAGAGCTGGAGCGCCGCCCCGTACCTTGCCCCCATCGCCATGGTCGGCTACGACTTCGAGCCCGCCACCGGCCCCGACACCGTCCCCCGGATCGCCGTGCGGGTAGCGGCCCTGCTGGCCCGCGGCGACGGCAAGGTCCTGCGCACGATCTCGACCGTCGCCCGCGCCGACTACGCCACCAGGGTCCCCGTCTACCAGGAGCGCACCTCCCAGGAGGTCGCCCAGGAGCTCACCGAGCAGATCGCCCGCGGCCTGTCGCAGAACCTGCGCAGCGATGCTTCGTCTACACCGGGCAAGCGCTAGCCGCCGGCCCGCCCGCCCGCGAGCGACGTAGGCCCTGCCGCGCGCCCGCCCTCTGGGCTTGACTCGGCGCGAAGACCACGGCTATGAGGGGCCATGCCTCCTGCCAAGAAACCGCCGGCCAAGAAGCCGGCCAAGACCTCTTCTACCAAGAAACCGCTCGCCAAGAAGCCTCTGGCCAAGACCTCTTCTACCAAGAAGCCTCTGGCCAAGTCCTCTTCGGCCAAGAAGCCTCTGGCCAAGTCCTCTTCTACCAAGAAGCCTCCGGCCAAGTCCTCTTCGGCCAAGAAGCCTCCGGCCAAGAAGCTGCCGGCACGGAAACCTGCGACCCGAAAGAGCGCCCGTCCGGCGGTCCGGGAGGCGGCAGCGGCTCCCGGCACTGGCGAGAGGACCGCGGCGCCGCAGTTTGTGCTCTCGGCGCTCGCGGCCGAGCTCGGGGCGCCGAGCCCGGCGCTCATCGCGGCGCTGCTGCAGGAGACTCCCGACTCGGAGCTCGTCGAGCGCGGCACCCGGATCGGCAGCGCGAAGGTAGTGGCCGATGGGGCGCGGATGTGCGGCCTCGGCTGGACCTTCTACAAGCGGGCCTCGGTGGAGCAGAAGCAGCGGCTGCGCGGCTGCTCACGCGAGCTGTTCGTCCTGGGAGTGGCCGAGGTGCTGCGGCTGGAGCAGCTCCTGGACCAGATGGAGGCGCAGCGGCAGAGCGAGGGCAGCCAGCGCCAGGTCAGCGCGCTGGCGCAGGGCACCGCCTGGGACACCGCGCTCGGCCTGCGCGACCAGGCCGCCGATGCGCTGCGCAGCGCCGCCGGCAGCCGCGCGGGC
>DAOMZC010000437.1:0-5813 GCA_035437965.1 Pseudomonadota bacterium | reverse complement strand
AGTTTCTGGCTGCGTGCGGTCATGGTGAGACTATGGCTCAGCGCGGTTTGCGCCGGCCAGCGCCCGGCGCCTTGGGCGTACGCGGCAGCCCGGTATGTTGGGTACGGAACGGCCGCGCAGCCTTGCCGGCGGCGGGCCGCGCGGCCGGCGCGCCAGCCCCGGTGCTAACAGGCTGCCAGGCTGGGATCAACTGATGCTTGCCGTTGCCGATCAAGTCGGCGCGACCCATGCGGCGCAGCGCCTCGCGCAGGATCGGCCAGTTATTGGCGTCGTGGTAGCGCAGAAACGCCTTGTGCAGCCGGCGCTGCTGCAGGGTCTTTACGACATACACCGGGGAGTCGAGCTTGAGCGGGTGCAGCGGGTTCTTCCCGGTGTGATACATCGCAGTGGCGCTGGCCATGGGCGAAGGGAGGAACGCCTGGACCTGGTCCGGGCGGAAGCCGTTGCGCTTCAGCCACAGCGCCAGGTTCAGCATATCCTCGTCGGTGGTGCCCGGGTGCGCGGCGATGAAGTAGGGAATCAGGTACTGCTCCTTGCCGGCCTCTTTGGAGTAGCGGTCGAACAGCTCCTTGAAGCGATTGTAGGCGCCGATTCCCGGCTTCATCATGTGCTTGAGGGGGCCGCCCTCGGTGTGCTCGGGCGCGATCTTCAGGTAGCCGCCGGTGTGGTGCTGGGCCAGCTCCTTGACCCACAAGGGCGAGCGCACCGCCAGGTCGTAGCGCACCCCGGAGGCGATGAAGATGCGCTTGATGCCGGGCAGCGCCCGCGCCTTGCGGTACAGCCGGATGAGCGGCCCGTGATCGGTGCCGAGGTTCGGACAGATGTCGGGGAACACGCACGAGGGCTTGCGGCAGACCTTCTCGATCTCACGGCTCTTGCACTCCATCCGGTACATGTTGGCCGTCGGTCCGCCGAGGTCGCTGATGTTGCCGGTGAAGCCGGGGGTCGTGTCACGGATGCGCTCGACCTCGCGCAGGATCGAGCCCTCGGAGCGGCTCTGGATGATGCGGCCCTCGTGCTCGGTGATCGAGCAGAAGCTGCAGCCGCCGAAGCAGCCGCGCATGATCGTGACCGAGAACTTGATCATCTCGTACGCCGGGATCTTGGCCCCCTTATAACGGGGGTGCGGCACGCGCTGGAACGGCAGCTCGTAAAGCGCGTCCATCTCGGCGGTGGTGAGCGGAATCGGCGGCGGGTTGATCCACACCTCGCGCACGCCGTGGCGCTGTAAAAGGGCGCGGGCGTTGCCGGGGTTTGACTCGCGGTGCAGGATGCGCGAGGCGTGGGCATACAGGACCGGGTCGGCCGTCACCGCCTCGAAGCTCGGCAGGCGGATGACCGCGCGGTCGGGCTTGTGGCGGGTCAGCTGGACGAGCGGCGGGGCAGGGGCGGCCTCGCCGGTAGAGCAGGGGGCGGCGGCGCGCTCGGGCTCCATCGCGTAGGGGTCGGGCCGGGGATCGATGCGGCCGGGCGTGTCGATGCGCGTCGAGTCGATCTCGAAAAAGTCGTCCGGCTTGGACTGGATGAAGGCGGTGCCGCGCAGGTCGCGGATCTTATCGATCGGCGTGCCGGCGGCCAGGCGGTGGGCGATCTCGACGATCGCGCGCTCGGCGTTGCCGTACACGAGCAGGTCCGCTTCGGCATCGATGAGCAGCGAGCGGCGCACCCGATCCGACCAGTAGTCGTAGTGAGCAATCCGGCGCAGGCTGGCCTCGATCCCGCCAATGATCAGCGGTACCTCGCGGCACGCCTCGCGGCAGCGCTGGGCGTAGACCTGGACCGCGCGATCCGGCCGCAGCCCGGCCTGGCCGCCCGGCGAGTAGGCGTCGTCCGAGCGGATGCGACGGTCGCTGGTGTAGCGGTTGACCATCGAGTCCATGTTGCCGGCGGTCACGCCCCACATGAGGCTCGGCGGGCCGAGCTCAGCAAATGCCGCGGCCGAGCGCCAGTCGGGCTGCGCCAAGAGGCCGACGCGGAAGCCCTGGGCCTCCAGCAGGCGGCCGACAAGCGCCATGCCGAAGCTCGGGTGGTCGATGTAAGCGTCGCCGGTGACAAGGATGATGTCGCAGCTCTCCCAGCCGAGCTCCTCCATCTCCGCCCGGGTGGTGGGAAGAAACGGCGCGACGCCGAATCGGTGCGCCCAGTACTGCCGATAGGAAAAGAGCGGGCGCGGTGCTGCCGCAAGCATCGGCCACCGGTACCACGCTGTAAGAGAGCGGTCAAAGGTCTTTGTGCGCGGCCTGCGTTGACTGAACATCGGTTCCGGTATACATGGAGAGTCATGCCCGTGCAAAAGGTGAACAACCCGCCAAACCCCTGGAACTCCACGGAGATCGAGTACCTCGACGAGGTCCCGCCGGCGCGCCTTGAGGTCTTCGAGGATCACACCCAGCAGATCCTGGCGCAGAACGACAGCCCGGACCTCGGCTTCCGCTACACCCTGAACCCCTACCGCGGCTGCTACCACGGCTGCGCCTACTGCTACGCCCGACCCACGCACGAGTACCTGTCGTTTGGCGCCGGCACCGATTTCGAGCGCAAGATCGTCGTCAAGCCCGACGCCCCGGAGCTCCTGCGCCGGGCCTTTGACCGCCCGTCGTGGCAGGGCGAGCTGCTGGTGTTCAGCGGCGTGACCGACTGCTACCAGCCGCTAGAGGCGAGCCTGCGGCTGACCCGGCGCTGCCTGGAGGTGTGCGCCGAGTATCGAAATCCGGTGGCGATCATCACCAAGGCGCCGCTCATCGAGCGCGATCTGGATGTGCTCTGCGAGCTGCAGCGGGTGGCGCAGCTCTCGGTGACCGTGAGTGTGCCGATCTGGGACAGCGAGCGCGCGCGCGCCATCGAGCCCTACGTCGCCACGCCGCAGCGGCGCCTGCGGACCGTCGAGCGGCTGGCCGGCGCGGGGCTCGACGTCGGGGTCAGCGTCGCGCCGCTCATCCCGGGGCTCGGGGATGAGGACATCGCGCGCATCCTCGAAGCGGCGGCGGCGGCGGGCGCGCGGTATGCGGCGACGACATTCCTGCGCCTGCCCGGCTCGGTGCGCCAGGTATTCGAAGAGCGCCTGCGCCAGAACCTGCCGCTGCGCGCCGAGCGGATCCTCGCGCGCGTGCGTGAGGCGCGCGGCGGCAAGCTCAATAGCGCGGAGTTCGGCAAGCGCCACCAGGGCGAGGGCGCCTATGCCGAGTCGGCGCGCGCGCTGTTCCTGGCGACCTGCGAGCGCCTGGGGCTGCAGACCGGGTTTCCCGCCGATGCGGGAACGGCCACGCCCTCGACCTTCCGCCGTCCGGCGCCGCCGCCCCGGCCCGGTGATCAGCTGCTCTTATTCTGAGGAGGCTGAGCTGCTGCGCAAGCTTGCGCCGTGTGTGCTGTGCCGTTCTGACACACGGGGGCGACATGGCACAGCAAATACCCTGGTAAATGCCCGGTATTGGCCTTTTTTTATTGGCACCTCGCTTGCTTAGGAACCTGAACACGAGCGCACAGACTGCATCGGAGCTCGGCTTTCAGGCGACCGGATAAGCCCTACGTCCGCGTCCCCCACCGAGGCACGAAAGGGGGTGTGTATGTGGAGTCAGACACTGCTTCTGTGGATCTTCGTGGGAATCGTCGCGGGCTGGTTCTCCTCGACCCTGATCGGTCGTGGGTACGGGGCCGCGGCGGACATCCTGGTCGCCATCCTGGGAGCCCTCATCGGGGGCCTCAGCTTCTACATGCGAGCTCCCATAGCCTATCCGTCGGCGTCGCTCGGCCTCGCTTTTATTGGCTCGGTGGTGCTGCTGCTCACCCTGCGCTGCTTCCACCATGCCCTGCATCAGCGGCGGATTCCGCGCTGACGTCCGGCGGGGGATCCGTTTTCCCAAGCACCGAAGTTCATTCAGTGGCGGCGGTTTTCAACGCACTCGGCGATGTGATCTGTCTCCACCAGGACCGAGAAGGAGGACGTCATGAATACCAAGGACATCAACCAAAAGATCGACGCGACTGCGGACAAGGCCAAGGATCTCAACGTCAAGGCCGCGAGCAAGCTCGACGAGGTGACGAGCAAGGGCAAGCAGCTGCTTAATGATAGCGACGAGACCGCCGACAAGGGGTCCAACCGCATCGGCGAGCAGGTCCGCGAGACCGCCGGCAAGGTCAGCGACAAGGCGCAAGGGTTCGTCGATCAGGTCAAGGAGACCGCCAGCAAGGTCGGCCACAAGGCGCAAGAGACCGCCGAGCGGGTAACCGACCAGGTCAAAGAGACCGCCGGCAAGGTCGGCCACCGGGCGCACGAGACCGTCGAGAAGGTCGGCAACCTGGCCAAAGAGGCGGCTGACAAGGCGGCAAACGCCGTCCACAACCTGACCGACAAGCCGAGCACCAGGTCGGCGGACAGGTCGAGCGACAAGTCGAGCAAGCGGAGCGATCTCCATCCGTAAGCGCGCTTCACTCCAGCAAGACAGTCGTAGTCATCGCGAGGTCGGGGCAAGCTCCCTGACCTCGCGATTTTTTGCGCGTTGTCCGAGAGAGAAGAACCACCCCGGCCGGAGGTGACGTCCAAGCTGGGTGCGGGACGCCGGCGCCGGTGCGGAGCTCTGCGGGGGGGGTTAGTCGGAGACGGCGATGGCGCCGTGCAGGCGGAAGATGCGGTAGACAAGCTCGACGCTCTGCTGGCTCTCGGCCTCGGCGGTGATGAGGGTCTGGCCGGGCTTGAACGACTCGACCAGGGGGTGCAGCTTGCCGTGAAGGAGCCCGGTCCCCGACAGTCCGCCGCCGAGCAGGCCGCAGATCATGCCCAGGAACATGAGGAACGCCATGGCGGAGTACATCGGCAGTCGCAGGAGCCCCAGCGGGCCGGTGAGCAGCCATCCCATCAGCGCTCCGCCCACGGCTCCGGTCGCAAGGCCGATGAGCAGCCCATGGCGGGTGTCGCTCTCCGAGGTGCGCAAGGCCGGGCTGGGCTTGTCCTTGTGGACGAACACGCGGCACTCGTCCTCGGTCAGCCCCGACGACTTGATCGCTCGCAGCGCAGTCTCGGCGACGCCGGGTTCTTGAAACAGCGCGTACAGAACTCTCATGATGCCCTCCTTTCCCGCGTACGCCGACGGTCCGCTCGCGCGGCTCGGGCAGCGGGTTTTGCCGGGCAAAATGGAGCAATCGATGTGCCGGTCGCTATCGGAGGCGCGGCTGGTGCCAGCAGGCGCCGACGGCGGCGGTCGCCTTATAGCCCGTATGGCTCGTCAGAAAGCTGGGGAGCTCGCTCGCGGGGTAGATGACGCCGCGGGCATCGTCTTCTTGGGCCGGCGGATCATCGGTGGTGACGTCGCGGGTGTGGATGTAGTGGGTCGACCACAGGTGGACCTCCCGCGGGGCGCCGGCCGCTCCGGAGTCGGCGCGCGGCGGGTCCCATGGATCCTGCAGCTGTCCAAGGACCGTGCTGGCGGTCTTGTCGTAGACCGAGGGCATGTGGGGCTTGAAGACCAGCGCCTGATACCCCTGGCCTTCTATGCGGTCAAGGAGCGGCGCCAGGAGCGGCCAGAGCAGGTAGTGCTCGGTGTCCGGGATCTCGAAGTAGCCGACGAGGCAAAACGTATAGCCCGCCTCGGCGGCCCGCTTGACCGTGGCGCCCCAGCTCGCCAGGCACTGCTGCACGGTCGCCATCACCGCATCCTTTTCGCGCATGCTGCCACTCCTTGTCCAAGCTCCATTGTAGAGCAGTCCGCAATCGGCTCGCAGCCGCCGTGACACCCGGCCCGGCCCGGGTCGGGCCTGCCGCGGACCTCACACCGTGAAGTGAACGCTTGCCTTCGGCGATGGCGATTGCGCCCCATCGG
>DAOMZC010000436.1:0-5831 GCA_035437965.1 Pseudomonadota bacterium | reverse complement strand
ACCGCGGCGGCGCTGGCCGGCTCGACCGCGGCGGCGCTGGCCGGCTCGACCGCGGCGGCGCTGGCCGGCTCGACCGCGGTGGCGGTCGGCGGCGTTACCGCACTGACGGTCGGCGGCTCGGCAGCGCTCGCCGCCGGGGGAGCCAGGCTCTTTTCGATCTCGGCCGTGGCTTGCTTCAGCGCCGCCGAGGGCTTCGCCGCGACCGCATCCTCTGCGGGAGCGCCCAGCGTGACCACCGCCGGAGCGGCGTGGGTAGCGACAGACTCTGCAGGGGCTGTTCCGGCGCTGCTCGCCGGGCCGGTGACCGGCGGGGCCGTGTGCACCGCGACCGGGGCGGCGACCGGCGGGGCCGTGTGCACCGCGGCCGGCGGCTCGTCGGCGATGATCTGTCCCAGATCGAGCTCTTCCTCGGGCGGCTTCAGATCCCAGCCGCGGCTCTTCTCGCTGCTCAGCTTCTGGTTGGCGCGGGCGATGAAGTCATCGAGCAGGTCTTCCATGCTCTCGCGGCGCGCGGGACCGCGGCTCGCCGCCGCGGGGGGCGGAGGCGGCGGCACCGAGCGGGCGGACTGCTTGTTCGGGTTTTGCCCAGATTTTTGCGTCGACATCGTACTTTCGCTCGTCTGCCCGGAAGTGCCCGGGCGGGCCATACCTGTGCCCGGCGGCCCGGGCGGATGTTCATCGTCTATCTACATTGCGTAAGAGCAGCGCTGTGAGCCGAGCGGCGTCGGGGCCAGAGACCGCCGCTTGCGTCGCGGCAAGCCCCGACAGGAGTCCCCGGAGAAGCTGGACGGAGACGGCGCTGCGCAGGTGGTGCACAGACATTGCGCAGATCTTGCTTGGACGTCGCACGGATAAGGCACAGCTACGGCGGTTTTCCCTTTCGGCGCGCGTCCTTGTCAAGGCAAATGTACGTCCCGGCCCGGTGCAGCCAGTGGGGGAAAGTCGCGACCGCTGCAGTCTGGCTTGCGGGGCCTGCCTCGGCTCCGTATGCTGCGCCGCATGTCGAACTATGGCTCTGCAGATTTGGGCTCGGCGGGCGGCGCCGGCTTTGCCCGCGACGCCGCGAACTCCGACGCCGCGTCCACCGAAGAGGCGCGCTACCAGCCGGGGCGCCGGTCGCCCGGTCCGGTCCGTCGCCGCGCCGCCGGACCGAGCGAGCCGCGGGCCGGGGAGCCGCGGGTAAGGCGCGGCTCGGTTCGCCTCCCCAGCGAGGTCGCCTGGCGGCTGCGCGCCGGCCACCCCTGGGTCTACCGCGACACCCTGGGCGGCCGCCCGCTGCGCGAGGCGCCGGGCGACGTGCTTGAGCTATATGAGGCCGAAGGCAACTTCATCGCCCGCGGCATCTATGACCCCGAAGGGCCGATCGCGGTGCGCATCGTGACCCGCGATCCGAACGAGGCCATCGACGCCCAGGCGGTGCTCCGCCGGGTGCGCGCGGCCCAGCTCGTGCGGTCGACCCTGCTCGAGGTGCCGGGAGCGCCGGCGACCCCGGCGCCGGGCGCCCTCAACGCCTACCGGGTGCTGCACGGCGAGGGCGATTTCCTCCCGGGGGTCACCGTCGATCGCTACGCCGACTTCATGGTCGTGCACCTGTTCTCTGCCGCGCTCGAGCCGCTTTTGCCCGCTGTGTGCGACGCGCTGGAAGAGGTGTATGCGCCGCGCTCGATCTATGTCCAGAAGCGCTACCGCCCGCTCGGCGGCGATGGCCCGCGCGAGCCGGCCGAGCTCCTGCGCGGGCCCGCCGCCCCGGTCGAGATCGAGGTCCACGAGTACGGCCTGCGCTTCGGGGTCGACGTGACGGCGCCGCTCGGCACCGGGCTGTTCCCCGACCTGCGCCAGGGACGGCGGGCGGTGGCGGCGCGGTCGCGCGGCCGGCGCGTGCTCAACCTGTTCAGCTACACCGGCGCGCTGTCCCTCGCCGCGGCGGCCGGGGGCGCCCGCGAGGTCGTCTCGGTGGATCTGTCGCCCAAGGCGCACGCGCGGGCCCGCCGCAACCTGCAGTACAGCGGCCTGCCCGAGTCGGCGCACGAGTTCATCGCCGGCGACGTGATGTCGGTGATGGTGCGGATGGCCGAGCGCCGGCGCCTGTTCGACATGGTCATCATCGACCCGCCGGCGTTCGCCCAGAACCGCGGCCAGACCTTCTCGGCGCAGCGCGACTACCGCGAGCTCGTGACCGCGGCGCTGCCGCTGTGCGACTCGGGGGCGCTCCTGTGCTGCGCCTCGAACGCGGCGCGGTTCTCGCTGGATGAGCTGGTGATGGAGATCGGCATGGGCAGCGGTCGCGCCGCCCGCCACGTGCGCATCGTCGAGCAGCTCGGCCTGCCCCCCGACTTCCCGATCCCCGCCGGCTTCCCCGAAGGGAACTACCTGAAGTTCCTGACCTGCGCGGTTATCTGAGGCTGCAAAGGGCCAGCCCGCCCCGGCCTATTTCGTCCGGGGCGAGCCCTGGGACCGGCTGCCAATAATCCCGTGGCCGCCTCCAGTGAGGCCGCGGCGCGCCGTGCGGGGCTATTTGGGCGCGCGGGTAAGCTGGCCGAAGCTCTCGATGTGCTTGCGCGCCTCGTCGGAGATGGTCTTGGGCACGGCGATCTGGACCACCCCGTAGAGGTCGCCGCGGCCGCCCTTGCGGTCGCCGGCCCCCTTGGCGCGCAGCCGCAGCTTGGTGCCGCTGCTGGTGCCGGCGGGGATATTGACCTTGGCCTTGGTGCCCTCGAGCGTCGGCACCTCGGCCGCGGTTCCGAGGACCGCCTCGTCGATTGCGATCGGCACGTCGACCTCGATGTCGGCGCCGCGGCGGCGGAACTGCGGGTGCGCAGCGACGGTCACCTTGATCAGCAGGTTGCCGGGGGCGCCGCTGCCGGGACTCGGCCGTCCCTGGCCGCTCAGGCGGATGGTCTCGCCGTCCTCGACGCCGGCCGGGATGCGCATGGTCAGCCGCTTCTCGTTGGGCGAGCCCGGCTCCATGGTGAAGGTCTTCTCGCCCCCGAGCGCCGCCTCGGGCAGGCTGAGCTCGATGCTGGTCTGGATGTCGGCCCCGCGCGCCGCCGCCCGCGCGCCGCCGCCGAACAGGTCGCCGAAGCCGCCGCCGCCCTGCCGCAGCAGATCCTCCAGATCGATGTTGAGGCCGCCCGGACGACCCGCGGTCCGCCGACCGCCGCGACCGCCAAAGCCACCGAAGCCGGGGAAGCCTTCGGGACCGCCGCCGCCGCCGCCCATGTTCATGTTGGCGAACGGGTTCTTGCGCTCCTGGTCATACTCGCTGCGGCGCTTCTCGTCGCTTAGCACGTCGTAGGCCTGCGAGATGTCCTTGAACTTGGACTCCTTGGCTTTGTCCCCACCGGTCGCGTCGGGATGATTCTTCTTGGCCAGCTTGCGGTAGGCCTTCTTGATCTCATCCGCGGTGGCGGTCTCGGAGACGCCGAGGATCTTGTAAAAATCGGGCTGTGGCATAAAACCTTCGCGACCTCTGCAGTTCTTGAGTGCAGCTTAGATCAGGTACAAGTTTCGGGCGACGGAAAGCCCGCGCCTCCGAGCCTCCCCGGAGGCGCATTTTTTAGTTCGCTGGCCAGTTCGCTAGCTAGTTCGCCTTGTTGACCTGGGCAAACGCCAGGGCCCCGATGATAAGGCGGTCTCCGTCCCGGTCCACATACACCGTGTCTCCCGGCTTGAACTGTCCCGCCAGTATGGCCTTGGCGAGCGGATCTTGCACCAGGCGCTGGATCACACGCTTCAGCGGCCGCGCCCCGTAGGCTGGGTCGTAGCCCTCCTGGCACAGCAGGTCGATGGCGCTCTCGGACAGCTCCAGGTTCAGCTTCTGGTCGCTGAGCAGCTTGGTCAGCCGCCCGAGCTGGATGCGGACGATCTGCCCCAGGTGCTCGCGCCCGAGCCGGTGGAAGACGATGATGTCGTCGATGCGGTTCAAGAACTCGGGCTTGAACGCGGCCCGCATCGCCGCGTCGATGCTGCGCTTCACCTCGGGGTCGTCGAGGTCGGCGGCCCCTTGGATGAACTGCGAGCCGATGTTGCTGGTCATCAGCACCACCGTGTTGCGGAAGCTCACCGTCCGGCCGTGGCCGTCGGTCAGCCGCCCGTCGTCGAGCATCTGCAGGAGCACGTTGAACACGTCCGAGTGCGCCTTTTCGATCTCGTCGAACAGCACCACGCTGTAGGGCCGCCGCCGCACCGCCTCGGTGAGCTGGCCGCCCTCGTCGTAGCCGACGTAGCCCGGCGGGGCGCCGATGAGCCGCGCCACCGAGTGCTTCTCCATGTACTCGCTCATATCCAGGCGCACCATGTGCGTCTCGTCGTCGAACAGGAACTCGGCGAGCGCCCGCGCCAGCTCGGTCTTGCCGACGCCGGTGGGCCCGAGGAAGATGAACGAGCCGATCGGGCGGTTGGGATCCTGCAGCCCGGCCCGCGCCCGTCGCACGGCGCTGGAGATCGCGGCGATCGCCGGCGCCTGACCGATGACCCGCGCGGCCAGGCGGTCCTCCATCTTGACCAGCCGCTCCATCTCACCCTCGAGCATCTTCTCGACGGGGATGCCGGTCCACTTGGCGATGATCGAGGCGATGTCCTCTTCGGTCACCTCCTCGCGCAGGAACGCGCCCTGCTTCTGGAACTCGACGATCTTCTGGTTCACCGCGGCGATCTTCTGCTCGAGCTCGGGCAGCTTGCCGTAGCGCAGCTCGGCCGCCCGGTTGAGGTCGCCGCGTCGCTGCGCCAGCTCGCTCTCGGTCTTGGCCTTGTCGACGTCGGCGGTGAGGTTGCGCAGCTGGAGGATGATGTCCTTTTCCTGCTGCCAGCGCGCCTTCATGCCGCTTGCCTGCTCGCGCAGCTCGGCGATCTCGCGCTCGACCTGGTGCAGGCGCTCCTTGGAGGCGGCGTCCTTCTCGCGGCTCAGCGCCTGCTGCTCGATCTGCAGGCTGATGACCCGCCGCTCGAGCTTTTCGATCGGCTGTGGCATCGAGTCGAGCTCCATCTTCAGCCGCGCCGCCGCCTCGTCGACGAGGTCGATCGCCTTGTCGGGCAGGAAGCGGTCGGCGATGTAGCGGTCGGACAGCCGCGCCGCCGCCACCAGCGCCGCGTCGCGGATGCGGATGCCGTGATGGACCTCGTACTTCTCTTTGATCCCGC
Organism: Pseudomonadota bacterium; assembly: GCA_035437965.1. Lineage (GTDB taxonomy): Bacteria > Myxococcota_A > Polyangia > Palsa-1104 > JAEUJZ01 > CALFML01. Next base: position 692 of record DAOMZC010000436.1, on the reverse strand, counting down.
GCAGGATCGAGACCGTGTCGGCCACCGACGGCTCGCCGACCAGCACCGGCTGGAAGCGGCGCTCCAGGGCCTTGTCCTTCTCGATGTGCTTGCGGAACTCATCGAGGGTGGTGGCGCCGACGCAGCGCAGCTCGCCGCGCGCCAGGGCCGGCTTGAGCATGTTGGCGGCGTCCTGGGCGCCCTCGGCGGCGCCGGCCCCGACCAGGGTGTGCAGCTCGTCGATGAACAGGATGATCTGGCCGCTCGCCTGGCCGATCTCCTTGAGCACCGCCTTGAGGCGATCCTCGAACTCGCCGCGGTACTTGGTGCCGGCGACCAGGCTCCCCAGGTCCAGGGCGAGGATGCGCTTGTTCTTGAGCCCCTCGGGCACGTCGCCGCTGACGATGCGCTGGGCGATGCCCTCGACGATCGCGGTCTTGCCGACGCCGGGGTCGCCGATGAGCACCGGGTTATTCTTGGTGCGCCGCGACAGGACCTGGATGGCGCGGCGGATTTCCTCGTCGCGGCCGATCACCGGGTCGAGCTTGCCCTTGCGGGCGACCTCGGTAAGGTCGCGGGTGTAGCGCTCCAGGGCCTGGTACTTGCCCTCGGGGTCCTGGTCGGTGACGCGCTGCGAGCCGCGCACCTCGGACAGCGCCTGCATGAGCTTGTCGTGGGTGACGCCGGCGTCCTTGAGGAGCTTGGAGGCAAAC
>DAOMZC010000435.1:0-5835 GCA_035437965.1 Pseudomonadota bacterium | reverse complement strand
CGGCAGGTCCTTCCCGAGCACGCAGCTGAACTTCTGGTCCGGCACGAGCTCCTCAAGCTGATCCTGTACCAGAGCGTGTTCGCCCTGCTCTTCGGCGTCTTCCTCAGCCGTCACCTGCTGGCGCCCATGGAGCGCATGTCGCGGGCGGCGCGCCGCTACCCGCGCGAGCCGCTGGGCGACGCCCGGATCCTCTCCCGAAGAGACGAGCTCGGCGAGCTGGCGCGCGCCATCCACGCTCTGGCCGCCGACCTGGAGTCTCGCCGCCAGGCCACCGCGGAGCTCGGCGCCGACGTCGCCCACGAGTTCAAGAACCCGCTGGCGACGATCACCGCCTCGGTCGGGCTGCTCGGCCGCCGCGCCGAAGGGGCCTCTCCCGAGCGCGTGCAGCTGGTCGCCGAGCACATCGAGGAGGCCGTCTTTCGCCTGCGCCGGTCGCTCGACGCGCTGTTCTCGCTGCTGCAGCTGGAGGCGACCCTGAAGGACGAGCCGCTGGAGCCGGTGCCCTACGCCGAGCTCCTGTCCGACATCGTCGCCGACTACCGGCGCGACCCGCGCTACGCCGACTTCATCCTGCGCGTCGAGTGCGCCGCCGACGTGGGCGCGGTGCGCATGGTGCCGCACCGGTGGGAGGAGGCGCTGCGCAACCTGCTTGATAATGCGCTGGTGCAGCCGGCGGCGCGCCGCGAGGTCGTGGTGCGCGCGGAGCGCCACGCCGATGAGGTGGTGACCACCGTGCGCGACTACGGACCGGGCGTCTCGGCGGGCAACCGCGACAAGATCTTCCGCCGCTTCTTCAGCCAGCGCCCGCCGGGGGTGGCGCCGGGGACCGGGCTCGGACTGTCGATCGTGCAGGCGGTAGCCAAGGCCCACGGCGGCCAGGTCGAGGTGCGCACGCCCGAGGGCGGCCCCGGCGCGCTGTTCGTGATTACGCTGCGACCGTAGGAGTCCCCGCCGGCTCCTAAAAGGCGGACTCACTGATGGCCGCATCGACGCTGCGGACCAGGACGCGGCAGCCCTGCAGGGAGCGCCGGAGTCCGTCCGCCAGCGCGCGCATCTGGCTCGCGGTCTCGTAAGGGCTGAGCAGCGCGCCGTCGGGGACCGAGAGCGACAGCAGCAGCTCGCGGGCGAACCGCGGGTGGTGGCCGCCCTCCTGCCCGGCGGCCAGCGCCGACTGCACCTGCGCCGACAGGAGGAACGGGACCAGGCAGGCGGCGTCGAAGCCGTTGCGCCCGCGGATGACGAAGAACTCCGTACTCGCCGCCACCTGATTGCCGCCCGGGGCGAGCGCAAAGAGCTGCGGGTCGACGTAGGCGACCTGGCGCAGGTACGGGCGCAGGCGGGAGATGATGACATCGCCGGGCTGCAGCCGCCGCTTGGCGCTGCCGAGCTCGCGCGCCGCGACCGGCTCGTGGCGGAAGATGACAAACCCATCGTAGGCGTGGGTGGTGTCCAGGATGAGGACCGCCGCCCCGGGGTCGAGCGACTGCCCCGAGACGTTCTCGGTAATCACCTCGGCATAGTCGCCCAGGGTGCGCGGCGAGGCCGGCAGGGACTGCCGCCGCGGATCGAACCGCTCCGGCGCCAGCACCACCCCCTCACCGAGCTCGGCGAGCCGTCGAGTTACGTAGACGCCCATCGCTCAGGCGCCCTGCGTCAGGTTGTTGAAGCGGTGGCGGACCAGCGGCGTCGCCTCGCTTAAATCATGGGTCACCGTGTACCCGTCCTCTGCATAAGCGAGCCGGCCGCGGTGGTCTTTCCCTTCTTTATCGCTGATGAAAAAAAGGATGTCCTCATCCAGGTGCTGCGGCATCGACTGCGGCCGCCGGACGCCGATGACCACGCACGCCTTCTGCCCGGTGTGGGGCTGGAAGGTGTTGCGCCCAAGGCCCAGGACTGCGACGACCCGGACCTGCAAGAGCAGCCAGCTGCGCAGGTAGGCCCAGGACGCGCCGCCCACCTTATTATAGGGCAGGATCATCGCCAGCCGGCCCCCCGGACGCAGGAGCTCGACGCAGCGCTCGACAAACAGGACATCGCGCTCGACGCGCCGGCCGCGCGCCAGCTCGTAGCAGCCGGAGTACTCGCTGCCGACATCGCCGGCGAACGGGGGGTTGGTCAGGATGACGTCGAAGCCGGCAAAGGCGGGCTCCTGCTCGCGCATCAGATCTTCGATGAGCGGGGCGCTGGCGGCGCGGCAGGCCGGGCGGCGCAGGCTGTCACCGCGCTGGACCCGCGTCGCCGGCTGGCCGCTCGCCGCCATCATCACCCGGGCGACGCGGACCGCGCGCGAGTCCTGATCGAACCCCCAGGCCGAGCAGTCCGGCTCGTGCCGCAGCGCGTGACAAAGGAATCCCCCGGAGCCGCAGGCCGGATCCAGCACCCGCTCGCCCGCGGTCGGGCGGACCATCTTGACCACCTCGGTAATCACGTGCCGCGGCGTGAAGTACTGTCCTTTTTGTCCCTTGGCCGCCTTGTTCACCATGAACTCGAAGATCGAGTCGAGCCCGACCAGATCATCGGCGAGCAGGCGCACCTCGCCGAGGATCGCGGCGCAGCGGGCGATCTCCGGACCGCTCAGCCGGATCTCGACTCCGGGATCGAGGATGCCGCGCCAGCGCTCGCCAGCCGTCGCGAGCAGCCGGTTGACTTCGCGCGCGGCGCCGGCATGGGAGTGGCAAGACAGGAAAGGCGAGTCCGCCGCGCCGCTGCTCTCGTGAGCGAGCTTGGCCACGAGCAGCTTGAGCGCCTCCTCAAAAGAATCTTCTCCGCTGTGCGCGCTTATGATCTCATCGACGCGGACGGCCGCCGACTCCCAGTCTCCCGGGCGGAACTCGTGACGTCTTGCCATCGCAACCTCGCCGCGATGCTATCCCAAAGCGGGCGGATTGCACGGCCGAACTATTCCTGGCGGAGTGCCTCGATCGGCGAAAGGCGTGCCGCGCGGTAGGCGGGGTAGAATCCGAACCCGATGCCGACCAGCATGGCGAATAGGCTCGCCATGAAGATCGCGTCGGCCGAGACCTCGGTCTGCCACTGCTTGGCACGGCCGAGCAGCACGGCGCCGCCGATCCCGGCCAAGATGCCGCTGCCGCCGCCAAAGAGACTCAGGAGGACCGCCTCCGCGAGGAACTGCAGGCGAATCTGCGCCGCCCGCGCCCCGATCGCCAGGCGGACTCCGATTTCTCGGGTCCGCTCGCTGACCGCCACCAGCATGATATTCATGATGCCGATCCCCCCGACCAATAAGGACACCGCGGCAACGCACGCCATCCAGTATGCGAAGGTGCGTCCGGCCTCCAGCTGGGCGCTGATCGCCTCTTCGGGATGACGGATGTTGAAGTCGTCTTCGTCTTGGGGTCCAAGGTGATGGCGCTGGTGGATGAGCGCGCTCACCTGCTGCGCCGCCAGCGCCACCGCTTCCCCCGAGACCGCCGCGCACTGGATGTCATCGAGCCAGCTCTGCCCCGAGATCTTGCGCTGCACGGTGGTGTACGGCATGAACACCTGATCATCCTGATCCTGGCCGGTCACCGACTGCCCCTTGGGCTGCAGCGTCCCGGTCACCAGACATACGAGGTGGCGCACCCGGATCGACCGGCCCACCGGATCCTCGCTCCCGAACAGGGTCGTGGCCACAGTCTGGCCCAGGACGCACAGGTTCTCGGCGCGCTCGACGTCCTGCGCGCTGAACGCCCCGCCGGCCGCCACCGTCCAGTGGCGGATGTCGAAGTACTCGGGGGAGACTCCCCTTATCGAGGTCTGCCAGTTCTTCTCGCCGTAGATCACCTGGGCGCGGCCGTCGGCCTGCGGCGACAGGCTGCGGATGAGCGGGACCTGGGCGCGGATGGCCTCCGCGTCGTCCAGGGTGAGGGTCTTGGTCTTGTGCGAGCCGAGGCGCACGCCGTCGCGGGTGCGGCTGCCCGCCTCGACCCACACCAGGTTGTCGCCCAGGTCCTGCAGCTGCTCGCGCAGCGCGATGGCGCCGGCGTTGCCGATCGCGACCGTACAGATGACCGCCGCCACCCCGATGCTGACGCCGAGCACCGACAGGGCGCTGCGCAGCTTGTTGCGGGTGAGGGCGCGCAAGGCCAGCTGCAGCGTGACAAGGAACATCCAGCCAGCCTACAGCGCGACCGGCACCTTTATGAATTCCGCACCCGCGGCCGGCGTTCAGCCCTGGCAGATGCGCAGACAGAAGGCGTGGGTCGGGTCGGCGTCGGGCGGGCACTGCTCCTGCAGCCGGACCCGGGCCTGGGCGAGGGTGCGGCTGGCGTCGTCTTCGGCGGCGATGCGCACCGAGATCTCGATGGGGGCGGACAGGACGCTGACCCCGATCGGGGTCGGGCACATGAAGCTGGGAATCGGGTCCGGGGTCTGCCAGCTATCCGTCGGGATGGTGAGAAAGCCCGAGGTCGTGAGCACCCGCTGCCGCGGCGAGCCGTCGGGCGGCAGGCGCTCGGCGATGCGGAACACCTGGACCCGCCCGGTGAGCCCCTTTGTCCGGTACAGGACCCAGACGTGGAAGCCGCCCTGCGCGCCGGCCACGAGCTGCACCTGCTGATCATCGGCGAGGTCGACCCAGCGGGTGTCGCCAAAGCGCGGCACATCGACGGTGCCCAGGGTCAGCGTGCCCACCGTCGGCGTCAGGTCGGGCGGGGTCTCCACCGGCTGACAGGCGGCGGCGAGTCCGGCCATAAGGACTCCGGCGATCCCCAGGACGCGGCGCCGCGGCGGGCGTGACTTCCAGGCCGGGCCGGACATGCTAGCCGCCCTCGCGGTCGCGCTTGACCCCGACCTTGTTCTTGATCTCGGGCTTGACCAGCGACTCGGAGTTGGGAATAAAGCGGATCTCGGTCTTTATCTCGAAGGACAGCGAGGTAAGAAGCTTCTGCAGCTCGCCCGACAGGTTCACCGTCTGCAAAAACTGCCGCACCTCGCTGCCGATGATGCGCAGGGCCTCGTCCTTGGAGGTCGAGGCCTGCATGATCAGATAGGCGGCGACGTCGCGCGGCAGGTTGAACTCGGACACCAGGCGGCGGATGCCGTCCTCGGTCGAGGTGAAGGCGGTGGTGCCGGCGTTGATCGCCCGCCGCACCACGTCGGGAAGCAGCTTCTCCAGGCGCTCGCGGAGGCGGCGCTCGTCGGTGTTGTCGTCGTGCGCCCCGGACCCCAGGCCGGCGGAGCCAGCCGGCGTACCGGCCGAGGGATAGCGCTCTTTGGAATCAGGACTGGCCATGGCTTGGCTTACCTCGACGGGCAGAGTCCGTCAACTTGGCGGCTCCGGTAGGCGTCGCGCCTCATTGGGGCGGCCGGGCCGGCTGGGGAGAGGGGACGGCGGGGCCCGGGGCGACGGGCGGGGTGGCGACGGGCGGGGTGGCCGCCTGGCCCAGGCCCTGGATGTGCTCGACCAGGCCCTGCTTCAGCTCCTTGCTCAGCGGCTGCGGGCCGAGCCACAGGTTCCACAGGTCGATGGCCAGGGTCGGGCTCTGCGGGCCCTCCTTGCGGCTCGCGCCCGCCGCGACGAAGATCTTGCCGTCGGCGGTGGTGCCGATGCCCAGCTCCTCGCCGGCCTTCATGTCGCGGTCGAAGAGGGCCAGGAACGCCTCGGTCTGCTGGCGCAGCTGCGGCGCGGCGCCGGGCTTGAGGTTGTCCTTGAGCCCCGCGCGGTAGGCGTCGCGGAGCTTGTCGGCCGGGAAGTCGCGGACGAAATACAGGAGCCCCAGCTTGCCGAACTCGCCGAGGACGACGAAGTTCGGCGCCAGATCGCGCGCCCGCAAGAGCGCCAGGTCCGCGCCGCCGGCCTTCTCGACGAGCTTCGGGTAGGCCCGCCGCGCC
>DAOMZC010000434.1:0-5889 GCA_035437965.1 Pseudomonadota bacterium | reverse complement strand
CGATGTTCCCGGCAGCATCGCCTTCGACCGCCGGCACGGCGCCGGCGCCATCCACCCCGGCTATGGCTTCCTCTCCGAGGACGCCGAGCTCGCGCGCGCCTGCGCCGCCGCCGGCATCGTGTTCATCGGTCCCTCGCCCGCGGTGCTCGAGCAGATGGGGGACAAGACCGCCGCCCGGCGCCTGGCGCAGACGCTGGCCATCCCGGTGGTGCCCGGCACCGATGCGCCGCTGCCCGATGCGAGCGCCGCGGCGGAGCGGGCGCAGGCGATCGGCTATCCGGTCATCCTCAAGGCATCGTTCGGCGGCGGCGGGCGCGGCATGCGGGTGTGCCACAGCGACAGCGAGCTGCGCGCCTTCTTCACCCAGGCCGAGCGCGAGTCGCAGCTCGCCTTCGGCCGCGCCGAGATCTTCCTGGAGAAGTATCTGCAGAGCCCCAAGCACATCGAGGTCCAGATCCTCGCCGACGCCCACGGCGCGATCGTGCACCTTTATGAGCGCGACTGCTCGGTGCAGCGGCGTCACCAGAAGGTCGTCGAGATCGCCCCGGCCCCCGGCCTGGCCCCGGCGCTGCGCGACAGCCTGTGCGCAGCGGCGGTGAAGCTCGCCACCGCGGTCGGCTACGTCAACGCCGGCACCGTCGAGTTCCTGGTCGAGCCGAGCGGCGCCTACTACTTCATCGAGATGAACCCGCGCATCCAGGTCGAGCACACGGTGACCGAGCTTTACACCGGCATCGACATCGTGAAGTCGCAGATCCGCATCGCCGAGGGCTACCCGCTAGGCAGCCCCGAGATCGGCATCCCCTCGCAAGCGTCGATCTCACGCCGCGGCTTCGCCATCCAGTGCCGGATCACCACCGAGGACCCGGCCAACAACTTCATGCCCGACTACGGCCGCATCGCCCACTACCGGCCGAGCGGCGGGTTCGGCATCCGGCTCGACGCCGGCACCGCGTTCTCGGGCGCGGTGATAACGCCCTTTTACGACTCGCTGCTGGTCAAGGTCTGCTCCTCGGCGCTGACCTACGAGGACGCCTGCCTGAAGATGGACCGCGCGCTCGCCGAGTGGCGCATCCGCGGCGTGCGCACCAACATCGCGTTTCTGCGCAACGTCATCAGCCACCCGCTGTTCATGCGCGGCGCGGCGACCACCAGCTTCATCGCCGACACGCCCGAGCTGATGGTCTTCCCCGAGATCTTCGATCGCGCGACGAAGCTCCTGCAGTTTATCGGCGACCTCAGTGTCAACGGCAACCCGGATGTGAAGGGGCCGCGGCCGAGCGGGCTGCGCCGGCCGGTGGTGCCGCGCTTCGACCTGGATACGCCGCCGCCGGCCGGCAGCCGCGATCTGTGGAAGAAGCTCGGCACCGATGCGTTCTGCAAGTGGCTGCGCGAGCAGCAGCAGCTCCTCTTCACCGATACGACGCTGCGCGATGCGCACCAGTCGCTTTTGGCGACGCGCCTGCGGACCTACGACATGCTGCGCGTGGCGCCGGCGATCGCCCGCCACCTGCACGGGCTGTTCTCGCTGGAGCTGTGGGGCGGGGCGACCTTCGATGTCGCGATGCGCTTCCTCCACGAGGACCCGTGGGAGCGGCTGGCGCAGCTGCGCAAGCAGATTCCCAACATCCTCTTCCAGATGCTCCTGCGCGGGGCCAACGCGGTCGGCTACACCAACTACCCGGACAGCGTCGTGCGGCGCTTCATCGCCGAGGCGGCGCGCAGCGGCATCGATGTGTTCCGGGTGTTCGACTCGCTAAACTGGCTGCCGGGAATCCTGCCGGCGATCGAGATGGTGCGCGAGACCGGCGCGCTCGCCGAGGCGGCGGTCTGCTACACCGGCAACATCGACGACCCGCAGCGCAGCCGCTACGACCTTGCCTACTATGTGAAGCTGGCCAAGGAGCTGGAGCGGGCGGGCGCCAACATCCTGGCGATCAAAGACATGGCGGGCCTCCTGCGGCCGTTCGCCGCCCGGCGGCTGGTCAAGGCGCTGCGCGAGGAGGTCGGCCTGCCGATCCACCTGCACACCCACGACACCGCCGGGGTGCAGGCGGCGACCCTGCTCTTGGCCGCCGAGGCGGGCGTGCACATCGTCGATGCCGCGTTCGGCGCCCTGTCGAGCCTGACCTCGCAGCCGAACCTGGAGTCGGTGGTCGCGGCGCTCGCCCATCACGAGCGCGCCCCGGACCTCGACTTCCACCGGCTGCTCGACTTCACCTACTACTATGAAGACGTCCGCGACTACTATGTCGCGTTCGAGAGCGGGCTGAAGTCCTCGTCGGCGGACGTGTACATCCACGAGATCCCCGGCGGTCAGTACTCGAACCTGCGGCCGCAGGCCGAGGCGATGGGGGTCGGCCACCGGCTGCCCGAGCTCAAGCGGATGTACGCGGTTGCCAACCAGCTCTTGGGCGACATCGTCAAGGTGACGCCGTCGTCGAAGATGGTCGGCGATCTGGCGCTGTTCATGCTCACCAACAACCTATCGCCCGAGGAGCTGTTGGCGCGCGGCCGCGAGCTGAGCTTCCCCGAGTCGGTGGTGAGCTACTTCGCCGGCGACATCGGCCAGCCCCCGGGCGGCTTTCCCGCGGCGCTGGCCGAGGTGGTGCTGCGCGGGCGGACCCCGCTCAGCGGGCGACCGGGCGATACGCTGCCGGCGGTGGACTTCGCGCAGGTGCAAAAGACCGTCGAGGAAAAGATCGGGCGCAGCGCCAGCGAGGCCGAGGTCCTGAGCTATCTCATGTACCCGCGGGTGTTCGTCGACTTCGCCGCCCACCTCAAGCGGTTCGGCGACGTGTCGATGGTGCCCACCGAGGTCATGTTCTACGGCCTGCGCAAGGGCGAGGAGCTGGCGGTCGAGCTGGAGCAGGGCAAGACCCTGTTCATCAAGCTGACCGCGATGTCCGATCCCAACGAGCAGGGCCAGCGCACGCTGTTCTTCGAGCTCAACGGCCACCCGCGCGAGGTGCTGGTGACCGACCGCAAGCTCGAGCGCGCGGCGCCGGTGCGGCCCAAGGCCGACCCCGACAACTGGCACCACCTGGGCGCGCCGATGCCGGGGATGGTCGCCAGCGTGCTGGTCCGCCCGGGGCAGGAGGTGAAGGAGCACGAGCGCCTCTTGACCCTGGAGGCGATGAAGATGGAGACCACGGTGGTCTCACCGCTGGCCGGCATCATCAAGGAGGTCTACCCCAAGGCGAAGGAGCGCGTCGACGCGGGGGACTTGCTGATCGTGTTTCAATAAAGCGCGCCGGGTCAGAGCGCGGGGCGGCTGGCCATGGCGACGCCGGTCTGGCGCTCTTCCTTGGTCGCCAGGCGCACGCCGAGGACCTTGACGCTGATCGCGATCTTCTGGCCGGCCAGGGGGTGAATCATGCGCACCAGGACCGCCTCGGGCTTGGCCTCCAGCACCTGCAGCGTAATCTTCTGGCCGCCGGGCATGCCGGCCTCGAACTGTGCCCCGACCTTCAGGTCGGTGCCGGCGGGGAACTCCTTGCGCGAGATGAGCTTCTGCGGCCCGTCCTCGGGGCGGCCGAACGCCTGCTCGGGGGTGAACTCGAAGGTCGCGTCCTGGCCGTTCTCCATGCCGGTGAGCCGCTCATCCAGGCTGCGCAGGATCTTGCTGTTGCCGTGGACGAAGGACACCGGGCCGGACAGCCCCGAGGACTCGATGATCTCGCCGTCTTCGCGGTAGACGTCGTAGCTGAGGGTTACGACGGTGTTGGCTCCGACTTTCATAGTCGCCTCCCGATGCGCGAGTCGTGGGTTAACACGGTGGAGAGTAATCGTACGGCGCGTCCGGTCCCCGCGGGACCGCCCGGCACCGCTAAGGAATTCCTTCGGGGGCCAGCACCAGCGAGCGCAGCGCCGGCAGCACCGGGGCCGCATCGACAGTCTGCACGAGCGTCGCGCTGAGCTGGGTGTTCTGGCGCTGCGGCTCGGCCATGACCAGGCTGCGCTCGGCGCGGCCGCGCATGCGCTGGCGCAGAGTGCGGTAGACGTCACCGACCCCGCCCGAGGACCGCCAGCCGTCCAGGACGCCGGTGGTGTTGAAGCCCGTCATCGCCTTCTTGATGTTGGCCACGGTGTCACTGGGCAGCCGCTGCGAGACCTGGACGAGCGCCGGGTTGGGGATGCGCCCGCCGTCGCCGGCGTCGTAGGCGCGGCGCAGCTGCTTGCCGCTCACCGCGACCTCGGGGGCGAACACGCAGTCGGCGCGCCGCAGGACGACCTCGCTGACCGCGGCCGACAGATCCGGGGCCGCCGGGCGAAGCTGGAAGAACTGCGCCTTGAGCTCACCGTACAAGAGCACGTTGGTGATGTAGGTCGGCTGGCCGCCCGAGGGCGACACCCAGGCGAGCCGCTTGCCCGCCATATCGAGGATGCTGCCCGACGGCAGGTGCGTATAAAGGCCCCAGCGCAGGAACAGCTCGCCCGAGGCGGTGGACACCGCCAGCACCGGGTAGCTGCCGCCGCGGTCGGCGATGTAGAACGCATCGAGGATCGCCAGATCGACCTGGCCCTTTTTGATCGCGCTCTCGAGATCGCCGGCCTTGGCGTACACCTTGCCCTCGGCGGAGATCCCCGACGACTGCAGCTTCTGCACCAGCTTCTCGACGAAGGCGAAGCGCGCCTCGGCCGACGGCAGCGGTGAGGTCGGCGCGTACATCGCGACCACCAGCTTCTGGCCGTCGGCGGTGTCATCGGCGGCGGCCGCGCTGGCGAGCAGCGTGGTGAAAAACAGCGCCGCCAACAGGGCGCGAGCCATGCGGTTAAAGTCGCTCATTGGGCCTGTCCGAGCAAGCGGTCCTTGGTGTCAATCCACTCGCGCAGGCGGCCGGTGCGGGCGCCGCGCTCCAGCGCCTTGCGGTACAGGTCCAGCGCCTTGCGGATCTCACCGCGGCGGTCATACATGATGCCCAGGTTCACCAGCGCCTCCGGCGGGCGCGAGCCGAGGCGCTCGAAGACCTTCTCGCCGCCGCCGTGGCCCTCGATCACGTCGGCCACCGCCAGGTTGTGGGCCAGCACCGCCTCGTCGTCTTCGCTGAGCCGCGCCTGCGCCTTCTGGGCGTTGCGCAGCGTCGGTCCCACGAGCTTGCTGCGGCCGCTCAGGTAGTAGTCGTAGGCCAGCGCGAGGTTTGTCGAGAACTGCATCGCCCGCAAGAGCTTCTGCAGCGCCGCGCTTTCGGGGCCCGAGCCGGCCTTGCTCTGCAGCTTGGGCAGGCTCTTTAGCAGCTGCTCGCGCTGGGCGATGGCGCTGCCGCTGCGGTAGTTGATGAACGCGGTAATGAGCTCGGTGCCCAGGCGGTTGTAGGGGCTCACGAGCTCGCAGCCGTCTTCCTTGCCGCGGCCAAGCAGCTCGCGCGCCGCCTTGCCCTGCCCGGCCTGCACCGCCGCCAGCGCGGCCAGACACTCGGCGCTGCCGCGCTCGTGGCCCTGCGACTCCAGAAGGCCCAGGTCGATGGCCCGCTGCAGATCCGCGAGGGCGTCCTCGGCCTGCTTGGTCGAGCCGGCGCTTACCCCGCCCCTGCTGATCTGCGTCTCGGCTTCGAGGAGCCGCAGGCGGCCGCGCCGCAGGTAGGCGAGCGTCAGGTTGCGCTGGCCGCCGCGCAGGAGCTCCTTGTTCTCGGCGCCCGGGGCCTGGCCGAGGTCCTTGACCGCCAGCATCAGGGCCTCGACCGCGCGGTCGAGCCGCTCGCGATCGCGGGCGTCGCGCTGCGCGTCGCGCGGCGCCTCCCGGCCCCCGTCGGTCCGATCCATCGCCAGGTAGCGCGCCCCGAGCTCGAGCCGCGCTTCGCTGAGCCGCATGGTCAGCTGCGTCCGGCGCGCCGGATCGGTCGCCGGCACCGCGTCGAGCGCCTTCTTGGCCTCGGCCACCGCGCGCTC
>DAOMZC010000433.1:0-5907 GCA_035437965.1 Pseudomonadota bacterium | reverse complement strand
ATCGAGGGCCAGCGGCGGCGGCGTCTCGGCGGGCGGCGGCGCCGGCGCCGGGCAGCTGGCCAGGCCGAGCGCGCAGAGCCCGGCGAGGAGCCGCGGATTACGGACGGCGCGACGAAAGCGTGCAGAAAGGAATGAGGCCGTGAGCGTCGGGTTCATGCACGCGGGACAATAGGATCCGCTCGCCCGGACTGTCAATCAGCCGGCCGGCAACCAGCCAAGAGCGGCGCTAGTGGGTGGTATGCGGGGCGCGCACCGTCGTCACCGGACAGTTTGCGTGCTGCGTCACATAGACCGCGACGCTGCCGAACACCAGGCGCCCGAGCGCGCTGCGTCCGTGCGTACCGAGCACGATGAGCTCGGCGGGCCACTGGTTGGCCGCCTCCACGATCGCCGTGCCGACATCGCCCGCGGCGACGATCTCCAGCTCGAACTGCGCGTCCGCGGCGAGGCGCTCGGCGAGCTCGCTGAGCGCCTCCTGCAGCCGCTCGACCTCCTCCGCGCTCGGAGTCATCGCCACCGAGGCCCGGAGATCGCTGGCCAGGGACGGGAGGGTGATTATATGGAGGAGCTTGATGGTGCCGCCGCCAACCGAGCGGTGCAGGGCGCTGGCCCAGGTAAGGGCCTGCTGGGCGCTCTCACCGAAGTCAATGGGGACGAGGATTCGCATGGCACCCGGGTTAACACACACGAGGCTGGCCGGCAATCGAGAAACCCCGCCTCGCTCGCATTGGCAGGGCAGGCAAGGCTTATCGCGATGCGAATTTTTTTTGGTGACAGAAATGTCCAGCACCGGTGTTGAACCGGGGTGCCGCTTATGCCGCCTAAAAAAGGAGTCTACAGATGAAAAAGTCACTGGCTGCGCTTCTTCCCGGACTGCTGTTCGTGTCCTTCTTTGCCAGCCTCTTGACGCTGAGCACCGGGTGCCTGGTGCGGCCGATCGGCTACGCTCCCTATCGCCCGCACCACCACCATGGCGGCTACCGGCGCTGGTAAGGGTCTACAGGCCGGAAGCCGGGCGCGCGAATCTGATGGCTGCGCGCCGCAAAGGGGTTCATATTGACGCAGCTTGCTGCCCCGAGCCGCCACGCCTGACAAGGACCGGTCCGCGCTTATCTGGCTGGCGCCGCCGCTACTATACCTTTTCACCGCGGTGGTGGCGGCGCGGCGGACGGTGGCCGATGGGTACGACGGGGTCGGGTTCGTGCTGGCGCTGCAGCGGCTCGATCTGGCGCGGTTTCAGCCGCAGCCGCCGGGCTATCCGCTGTTTGTCGGACTCGGTCGGCTGGTCCAGGCCCTGGGGGTGCCGCCGGCGGTGGCGCTGGCGGTCGTCAGCGCGCTCCTTCTGGGGGTCGGGATCGGCGCGCTCGCCGCGGGGGTGAGGCGGTGGGCGGGGCCGGCCGCGGGGGGGCTGAGCGCGGCGCTTTTGACCCTGGCGCCGCTGAGCTACGCGCTGGGAGTGGCGACGCTGAGCGACGGCGCGGGCCTGGGCGGACTGCTGCTTGCGGTCTACGCGTGGGGGCGCGGCGGGGCGGCGGCCCACCGCTTGGGGGGCGTGCTGCTCGGGGCGGCGCTCGGCATCCGGCCGACGTATGCGCCGCTGGCGGCGCTGCTTCTGGGGGGGCTCGCCGTGCACCACGGTCGGCGCGCCTTGTTTTGGGCGAGCGTGAGCGCGGCCGGCGCGGTCCTTGGCTGGCTGGTCCCGTTTGCGCTGATCGTCGGGCCGCGCACCTTGTGGAGCGTGATCGCGGCGCACGTGTACGGCCACTTCACCGACTTTGGCGGCGCCGTCACGGCCGACCGGACACCGGGGCTGCCGGTGGTGGCGCTGGTGCGCGGCCTCGGTCAGGCGGCGCTCGGCTCGGCCTGGCCGCTCGCGGTGGTGCTGCTGCTGGGGGCGCTGCGCAGCGGGCCGCCGCGGTCCTGGCCCGCTCCGGCGCGGCGCCTGGTGGTGACGCTGCTCGCGGGGCTCGCGGTGTATCTGACCCTGGCGCTGGTGGCGCTGCCGGTGCGCGGTCATGCCCGCCACTTACTGCCGGCGGTCGCGATGCTGCTGGTCGTGCTGTCCGTCGCGCTGGGGGCGGCGCTGGCGGTCGCCGGGCGCCGCGCGCGCGTTGCGCTGCAGCTCGGGTGCGCGCTGCTCATCGGCTGGCTCGCGCTGAACAGCGCGCGGACGATTTGGAGCTTTCGCGCGCCGACCCCGGGTGCGGCGCTCGCGCAGTATGTCGCCGCCCACTATCCCAGGGAGACCCTGCTTTACGGGGGCCGGGCGGCGCGTTATCTCGATCTGTACTGGGGCAGCGGCAGCGCCCGGCCGACGCTCCACTTCGGCGATGTGCTCACCGAAGCGGCGCGCCTTGACCGGCTGCCCGCCGAGGTCCTGGTCACTTCCGAGGTGCTGGCCTCCGCCGCGTCCCGCGCCTTGCTGCGGACCGTAGCCCGGTTCTGCTACGATCCGCAGCTGCCCGCCGGCCTGCGCTTGGACCCCTATGCCGACGGCTGCGTCGAGCTGCGCGCCTACAGATTCCTTCCCTGAGAAGGCGGGCGGTCGGGCTCTCAGGGAGCGCGGACGAGCTCCATGTCGGCGACTCGCACCAGCGCTTCGCGGTGGTTGAAGTTGATCAGGAAGTACTCGGTGCCGTCTCTTACCACCGTCTGGTCGGCGGTCGTGCCGTACTTGTCCTTTTCGACATAGGTGCGCGCCCAGTAGTAGTCCGCGGTGACGCGCTGCATCGCGACGTACTTCTGTCCCGCTTCGATGTCGTAGGTCTTGTCCATCGCCACCGCCGTCTTGGGCGGCACATAGGCGGCGGGCTGCGGGTAGCCGACCCCGAACACCGGCACCGTCGCCAGGCCCGCCCGCGGCGTCACTACGGTCGCCTGGGCGAGCCGCGTCGACTTGTGGCCGGGGTTGTAGAGCCACCCCTTCTGGCCGCTGAAGAAGATCGCGTCCCAGTCGCCCTGGCGCTCGGCCAGCACCCACCGTGTGCCGCTGCCGACCTTGTTGCCCCAGTTGTACATCCGGTCGCCGGGCCAGACGGACAAGTAGGAGTTTTCGATGAGCGGCGCCAGCGGATCGGGAGCCTTGCGCAGATAAAGGAAGTGCACCGGATGCGCCGGCGCGTCGCGGCAGTCCGAGGTCTCATCGGGGCTGTAGCAGTAGGTGACCGGCTGGACGTTCTGCGCGTAGTCGGGCGCGATCGTGACCACCGCGCCGGGGGCGCGCGCGTCGGTCAGCGTGTCGGGCTGCTCGTCGGCGGGATCGCCGTCGGGGGTCACCAGGTCGGCGGCGCGTAAAAGCTTCATGTAGCGGTCCCAGTCCCAGTAGGGACCCGGATCCCAATGCATCGACTTCTGCCGCGCCGGACTAATCCCGGGGACCTCGTCATGCCCCAGGATGTGCGCTCGATCGAGCGGCACGCCGTAGCGCCGCGCCAGGTGCCGCACGAGCTTCGCTGAGGCTGCGTACATCGCATCGCTGAACCACTTATGGCCTTCGAAAGCCCAGGCCTCATGCTCGATGCCGATCGAGTGCATGTTGTAGTACCAGTTGCCGGCGTGCCAGGCGACGTGGCGCGGCGCGATGAACTTGGCGATGCGGCCGTCGCTGGAGCGGACCAGGTAGTGGGCCGCGGCGGCGTTTGTCGGATCCTGGAAGATCTTGATCGTCAGGTCCCAGCTTAGATCGGTCGTGTGGATGACGATGTAGCGCACCTCCAGGCCGTCGAGCGGCCGGTTGGCCAGATCGTAGTTGCCGTAGGAGTTGCCGCTCTTCGGATCGCGCAGCGCGTACGCGGCCGGCGTGTCGTCACAGACTGTGTCCGGGGGACAGTCCGGATCGCCCGTATTCGGCGGGGTCGGCACTCCCTGCGGTCCGCCCGGCCGACCGGCCAGCGGATCGGAGTCGGTGCCGCAGGCGCCGAGCAGGCCGCATAAGGCGAGCAGCGCCAGGGTGGTGGGGAGACCCCGCCCCCGTCGCCGGCCGCTGCCTGCAAGCTGAGCGGGACCGTAACCGGGTCGCTGTCCTGACTCGGATCCCGCCTGGTGGCCTGGTTCATGCCCTGGTTCGTAATTGGTCCCGTGACCATGAATCGAAGCGGTCGCCGATTGCATAGGAACCTCCGCGTGGGGAACGGTCCTGCTTACCATGGCCGGGACGCCCAGGGCGATGAGCTTCGCGCGCCCCGCCGCGGCGGCGGTCAGCGCGCGGACGGAGCGGGCAAAAACGGCGCGACGTCCAGCAGCTTGACGTCGGGCCGGGCGCGCAGCCGTTCGAGGAACCAGTACTTGTGCGCGGCGCCGAAAGTCACCACCACCCGCTTGCCGCGGTGCCGGCGCACCGCCTGATCGACGAGGCGGAAGTGCGCCTCGTTGATGTTGGTCCAGCCGCCGGGGCCGATCCACTTGTTCTGGTACTGATCGTAAAGCGCCAGCTCCTCCTTGGTGCGCTCGTCGTAGAGCGCGGAGTGGATGACCCGCGGATCGTCCTCGACGATCGGCTGCGCGGCGTGGCGCGCCTCGACTTCTTTAGTGCGGCGCGTGTACTCGGCGCGGGTGGCGGCGAGCGCCGGGTCCTTGTCGAACGCCTGCAGGCGCGCCTCGCGCAGGTCGGACATCTCCTTGGTCCAGGCGGCGCACGGCTCGATGGTGAAGCCGAGCTCCGCGGCCAGCGGCAGCAGCACGTCGGTGTACTCGGGGAAGACCTTGATGCGGGCGTCGGTGAACACGCCGCGCTCGGCGAAGTCCTGCCAGATCGTCGGCCAGCGGTCGGGCGGAATCTCGGCGCAGACCACGTCGGGGGCGAGGCGGCGCAGGGTCGCGCGCACCGCGTCCAGGCTCCAGCGCGGGCTCTTTCGGTGCTCGCCGTGGATCATTCCCAGCACGGCGACCTCGGTGGTCGCGGGGGCCGGTGCAGCGGGGGCCGGCGGCGCTTTGGGAATGCTGAGGATGTGCAGGCGGTGCGCTCCCTCACAAGAGACCCACAGGGTGTCCCCCGAGGGGTGGACGGCCACGACGATCGGGATCTCGCCGACCGGTATGCGCGCGGTGACGCGCCGCTCTTTTAGATCGATGACCGAGATGTCGTGGCTGCCGGTGTTGTTGACGAACGCCCGGCGCCCGTCGGGCGCGACCACCAGCGAGAACGGTCCCTGGCCGATCCCGGCGCGCAGGGTGCCGACCTCGCGGTGCTCGGCGGTGCTGAACCAGGCGATGCGGTCCTCGCCGCGCACCGCGAGCGCGTACTCGCTGTCGCCGGGCAGTACCGCCCCGCCGCTGAGCTTGGGGCCGACGGGCACCGTCGCGACCACCTTCTGATTCCACAGATCGACGACGGTGACCGTGCCTTCGTCATAGCTCGGCACGAACGCCTTGCGCCCATCGCTGGTGAAGGCCGGCGGGAACGGGCGCTTGCCGGTGGGGAACTCGCCCGCGAGCTTCCACCCCTTTTCGCCTGGACCTGAACCTAAGTCGATCAGGCGCAGCCGGGCCGCCTCTTCCACCGAGACGAGCAGCCGGCCGTCGGGCAGCGGTCCAACGAGCAGCGACGGTCCGCCGCCGGTGGCCAGCCGGGCGGTCACTGGTCCCGCCGCCGGCAGCCGCGCGACCGCGCCGGCGGTGAACAGGCTGGCCACGAGTCCGCCGTCGGCCAGTAGCGCCACCCCCAGCGGCGTGCCGGCCACCGGTCGCGAGCCCACCACCTGGCGCGTCGCGACGTCCACTTCGGTGATGCGCCCGGCGCCGGCGGCGGCGATGAAGGCCCGCCGTCCGTCGGCGCTGAAGATGATCTGGTGCGGCGCCGCGCCGACATCCAGCACCGCCAGGGTGGTGAAGCCGCCGCGCTCACCGGGGGCCGCCGGACGGGCGCTGAGCTCGCGCGCCACCGCGCGGGCGTTGTCGGCGGAAGACCGG